>RGFZ01000201.1 GCA_010024875.1 Oxalobacteraceae bacterium
GAGTATTTGCAGCTTGCGCTCACCCGGTTTGGTATTGGCCATAGTCGTTATCAGTCAGGCAATCGGTAACGGCGTGATACCGCACTCTACATCAGCCGTTGCAGCCTTTTGGGCAGTTGGCTCAGGGATTTTACTTTGACATCCACATATCCCGGGCGATGCGCAACGGATTTAAGGTAGCCAGTAAACCACACTGTGCGCACTCTGAGGGATTTTGCCGATTTGAGATTGGAGAGCGTGTCTTCGACCAGCACGCAGTCACGGGCACGCAAACCGCGCCGTGCCAGTAGTTCTTGCAGCATGAGCCGGGAAGGTTTGGGGCGCAATTTGCGGTGCACGACCATGGATTCAATCGAGATACGCTCGGCAAAGTGACGATGCAAGCCGATGTGGCGAACCACATCGCGCGCATAAGCGGTTGGTGCGTTCGTCAGCAAGATCTTGGTGCCGGGAAGACGGTGAAACAGACGCGCAAGACCTCGCTCGGCCCGAATCATCGTGGACAAATCATCGAACCGATGGGCATCGCGTAGAAATTCGTCGGCACGCACCGCATGGTGACGCATCATGCCAAGCAGCGTGGCACCGTAGCGCTGCCAGTAGGCCATGCGCACCGCGTCGACGGCTTCGGGATGCGCGGGCCTCTGTTCGGCCATGAGTACCCGCGCAATCGCAGCATTCATGTTGTCATTGATGGCCGGAAAAATCGCATGAGACGCATCATGCAGCGTGTTATCCAGATCAAACAACCAGGTCAGACGTCGCGGCGCACGCATGCGTGCTGCGCTCAGTGCGAACGTATCATCGTGCCGAAGGCTTGTTCCGTCAGCACCTCGAGCAGCAGCGAATGCTCGATGCGTCCGTCGATGATGTGTACAGTGTTCACACCAGACTTGGCAGCATCCAGCGCCGAGGAAATTTTGGGCAGCATGCCGCCGGAAATGGTGCCATCTTCAAACATGTCATCAATCTCCCGCGCGGAGAGATTGGTGAGCAACTCACCATTCTTGTCCATCACACCGGGAATATTCGTCATCATGATGAGCTTTTCCGCACGAAGGATCTCGGCGATCTTGCCGGCGACCAGATCGGCGTTGATGTTGTACGCCTGACCGTCAGCCCCAAAACCAATCGGAGAAATAATGGGGATGAAGGCATCGTCCTGCAACGCCTTGACGACCGCCGGATTAATGGCCTCGATCTCGCCAACAAAACCGATATCCAGAAACTCGCCGGGATGCTCCTTGTCCGGCATCTGCATCTTGCGCGCACGTATCAGGCCACCGTCCTTGCCGGTGAGACCGACCGCCTGCCCGCCATAGTGGTTGATCAGCATGACGATGTCTTGCTGGACCTCGCCGCCCAGCACCCATTCGACGAC
>RGFZ01000202.1 GCA_010024875.1 Oxalobacteraceae bacterium
ACGATCTTCAGCGGATCGGCAGCGGCCACCGCGGCGTGGAAACTATCGGTAAGCAGACGTCTGGAGTTCATCAGTCAAGCGGGTCGAGTTGATCTTCACCCGACATTGTAAGAGACAAGTGCTCATCAGGCAGAAAGCCGCCTCAGGCCCGGCCCATCAGCGTCAATGGGGGCGATTCCGGTGCCTCATCGCGCTTGGCCTGCTGTCGCTCCCACATTTGTGCGTACAGGCCTTTCATCGCCAGCAGCGACGCATGGGTGCCACGCTCGACAATACGGCCCTGCTCGAGTACCAGAATCTGATCGGCATCGGCGATGGTCGACAGACGGTGCGCGATCCAGCGCTGAGGTGGCTTCGTCGAAAACAAGTATCGAAGGATTTTTCAGCAAGGCGCGTGCGATGGCGACACGCTGTTTCTCGCCCCCGGAGAGCTTCAGCCCGCGCTCGCCGACCATGGTGTCGTAGCCCTCAGGCAGACTGACGATGAAATCATGGATATAGGCTGCGCGAGCGGCGGCGATGATTTCATCCTGGGTCGCGTCGGGGCGGCCATAGGCAATGTTATAGCCTATGCTGTCGTTGAACAGTACCGTGTCTTGGGGAACGATGCCAATCGCAGCCCGCAGCGAGGCTTGAGTGACCGACCGCAGGTCTTGCCCGTCGATGACGATCTGACCACGATCGACGTCATAAAAACGGAACAGCAGCCTTGCGAGTGTGGATTTGCCTGAGCCACTGTGCCCGACCACCGCGGTGGTGGTTCCAGCCGGGACTTCAAAATCCACGCCAAACAAAATCTGGCGGTTTTTCTCGTAGCTGAAATCGACCTGCCTGAACTGTAGTGCCGCTGCCTGCAGTCGTAGCGGCCGTGCATCAGACATATCAGCGACCTCTCGGTGCTGATCGAGCAGATTGAACATTTTTTCCATGTCCGCCAAGCTCTGCTTGATTTCCCGATACAACACGCCCAGGAAATTCAGCGGCAGGTACAACTGGATCATGAAGGCATTGACCAGTACCAGATCACCCAGCGTCATGGTGCCGGCGATTACCCCCAGCGTGGCGCGCCACAAGATCAGCGTCACGGCGGCGGCGATGATCAGCGACTGTCCGGCATTAAGCAGGCTGAGCGATGTCTGGGAGCGTATTGCCGCCCGTTCGTAGCGCTGCAAACCGTCATCGTAGCGCTGCGCTTCGTATTCTTCATTGCCAAAATATTTCACGGTTTCGTAATTGAGCAGCGAATCGATGGCGCGAGAGCTGGCCTTGGAATCCAACTCATTCATCGTGCGCCGAAAATGCGTGCGCCATTCAGTGACGATGACGGTAAAAGCGATGTAGGTGCTCAGTGCGATCAGCGTGATTGCAGAAAACCAGAG
>RGFZ01000203.1 GCA_010024875.1 Oxalobacteraceae bacterium
GCTCAAGCTGAAGCTGCGACCATTCCGTTTCAAGCTGCTGCTGACGCAGCTGCGCTTGCTCGAGCGCGATGAAGAGTCGGCGCGCCTGATGCTGTGAATTGACGAGCAGTAGCGAGCACAGTACAAGCAGCGCCAGCATCGGAATGAGTGAACGCTGATTCATGCCGCCACCTCAGGCAGGCGCATTGCGCTGCGCATGACGGCCGAGCGCGCACGCGGGTTGGCAGCGATTTCAGCGTCAGAGGGCTTAATGCGGGCGAGCAGCTTCATCGCCGGCTTGGGAAGATCGGCAGCACGAATCGGCAGCCGACGGTCAGGCTGCGGTACGCTGGCTTTGGAAGCCATGAACCGCTTGACGATGCGATCTTCAAGCGAATGAAAACTGATCACCACCAATCTCCCGTACGGCGCGAGTAAGCCGTATGCCTGTGTCAAACCTGCTTCAAGTTCTTCAAGTTCTTTATTGATGAAAATCCGTACAGCCTGAAAAGTCCGGGTGGCCGGGTCCTTGCCTTTTTCGCGGGTCTTGACGGCGCCAGCCACGAGCGCGGCAAGTTGTCCTGTGCTGGTGATGGGCTCGACTGCCCGGCGAGCAACAATCGCCTTTGCAATCTGAAAAGCAAACCGTTCTTCCCCATAATCGCGAATCACTTTCTCCAGGTTGTCCTGTGTTTCTGTTGCCAGCCACGCCGACGCCGGCATGCCGCGCGTGGTGTCCATACGCATATCCAGTGGACCATCAGCACGAAAACTGAATCCGCGCTCGGCCTGATCGACCTGTGGTGACGATAGACCCAAATCCATCAGCACCCCATCGACCTGCGACATGCCTCGCGAAGACAGCGCTGCCTCCATCGTCGCAAAGCTGTCGTGCACGATAGAGAAACGCTGATCTTCAGCAGCCAGTTGCTCTGCGACGGCAACGGCCTGTGTATCCTTGTCGAAGGCGATCAGATGTCCTTGCGTCGACAATTGCCCCAATATTTTTTTACTGTGGCCGCCACGGCCAAATGTGCCGTCAATGAAAATCCCGTCGCGACGTGCATCGCAAATCTCGAGCGCATCAATCGCCTCGTCCAGCAGCACCGTGCGGTGCTTATACTCAGGCACCGTGATGTCATTCATGGGGTGCCGTCAGAAAGAAAAATCGTTCAGGACATCGGGCATGCCGGCAGCAATGGCCTGCGACTCGCTCTCCTCGAGTTTGGCGGCATCCCAGACTTCGAAATGGCTGCCCATTCCCAGCAACATCACTTCACGCGTCATGCCAGCGGCTGCGCGAAGTTCCGGCGAAATCAGAATGCGACCCGCGCTGTCCATCTCGACATCACTGGCATTACCCAGAAAAATGCGCTGCCAGGC
>RGFZ01000204.1 GCA_010024875.1 Oxalobacteraceae bacterium
TCATCTTTATCCATCGTGAGGTTCTGCATTCTGTCGGCTTCCAGTGCCATCACCTGTTCCAGCCGGGATTTCTCGACCTGTTGGTAGTAGGCCGTGTAATCCTTGCCGGTGAATGCATTATCGCGACCGCCCAGTGCAGCGACCTTGGCGCTGAACTCGCCGGGCTTGAGGGTCTTGGTGCCTTTGAACATCATGTGCTCGAGCACATGCGCGACCCCAGTGCTGCCGTTCTGCTCGTCCATCGCGCCTGCTCGGTACCAGACCATGTGAGCGACGGTCGGTGCACGATGATCTTCTTGCACAATGATACGCATGCCATTGCCCAGCCTGAACTCCTGAGCGGTCGCAGCCGCGTTCGCGGAAACGGGAGCCAAGGCGAGATTGAAAAAACTGGCCAGCACCAGCCACCCAAGGCGGAAATTCATGGTCTTTGCTCTGCTAGAATAGATAGTCATTGGTGTCGGTCATTCCTGACAGGCTGCCCCGACGGCGAGCGCCGATTGTAGCCTTTCCTATTTTTCTCCGCAGTGCATCACTTCAAGGCCTGATGTTTAGTTTTTTCAAGAAAAAGCCGCAGGACACTGCCCCCACAGCAACGACATCACCTACCGAGCAGCAGGTCGCTCAGTCTGCATCGCCGCCGGCAACGCCCTCACCACCTGCCGAACGTAAAAAATCCTGGCTCAACAAACTCAAGACCGGTCTCTCGCGCACCTCCTCCGGGATCGCGACACTCTTCACTGGCACGCGCATCGATGACGAGCTCTACGATGAGCTTGAATCCGCATTGCTGATGGCCGACGCCGGCGTTCAAGCGACGCAGGAGCTACTCGACGCCCTCAAGAAAAAAATCCGTACTGACAATCTCACCGAGGCACCGCAAGTCAAGCTTGCGTTGCGCGAGCTATTGATCAGCCTGCTGTCGCCACTGGAAAAACCGCTGGTGCTGGGCAGAGAGCAACCACTGGTAATGATGATTGCGGGCGTGAATGGCGCTGGCAAGACGACCACGATAGGCAAGCTAGCCAAGCACATGCAGGCCAACCAGCAAAAGGTGTTGCTGGCGGCGGGCGATACTTTTCGTGCGGCGGCACGTGAGCAACTCACTGTCTGGGGTGAGCGCAATGAGGTTGCCGTGATCGCGCAGGAATCTGGCGATCCCGCGGCCGTCGCTTTCGACGCCGTTCAGGCTGGCAAGGCCCGCGGCATGGATGTGGTTATGATCGATACCGCAGGACGCTTGCCGACCCAGCTGCACCTGATGGATGAACTGAAAAAAATCCAACGCGTGATCGGCAAAGGGATGGCGTCTGCGCCGCATGAAGTACTACTCGTCATTGATGGCAACACAGGCCA
>RGFZ01000205.1 GCA_010024875.1 Oxalobacteraceae bacterium
GTAAACAGCGCCTTCACATTTGTATTGATGACTGCCATGCTCGGTTTCTCCTTCCGGCGTCTTTGTGCTGCTTGATCTGGTGTGGGCTTTCGCCCGCGTTATCCTCAAACTAGCAACTACCGTGCCAGAACAAAAACTTCAATTAATTCAATCGGTTACAGCTTATTCTTAGTTGCTTGTTTTCCCGGCAAACCCGGGACGGCAATTTCTGTCGGTAATCCGGCAGACCTTTGCCACTACCATGACGCGCAATTCTTAACAATCGATTAACGTTGAACTGCACCCAGACCCAGGGCCTCGGCTAGTGCGTCATATTCTTTCAATAGCTCGGGATGATCCGGGAACAGTGCCAGCGCAATACCGGCCGCCTCGAAGGCTTCAGCCAGATCCAAATTGCAGCGCAGCGAGCGTATCAGCATCGAATGCGTGAAAACCGTCGCTTTGTCGCCCTGCATCTCCATCAGTTGTCTCAGCAGATCAACCGCCTGTGGCCAGTCCTCGCGCACCACGGCCAGCAGACTGGTAATGGCCATGATGTCTTCACTGTCCGGGTATAGGGCCAGACCAGCATCGCCCAGCGCATAGGCCAGCGCGTCGCGGTCTTCGCCCATCAATGCCTGAATCGCCTCACGAATTTCCGTTGGGGAAAAGCGGGAGACCTGCAGCGTGCTGAAAGGACGGCCGGCTTCTGCATTGAAAACTAGTTCTTGGGCGAGGTTAGGCATAGATAGACTCCTTTTCTAGATACTTAGGCTGAATTCGGGGCTTGTGGCACAAGGCAACAACTCTCGGTGCATCACATTAAGCAAAACAGATGCCAGCTTCAGAAAGCCGGAAAACTGTCGATTCCGCGGGGTTTTAGCGTGGTTTTATCGCGATTTTCATTGCCTATTTGATAGGCAATGTCGGTGTCGAGCTTCTGTGTTGCAAGTTACAGACCAGCGCTTCGGGTCCGTCATGGGTGACAGCGGCAAAGGATTGCCCGACGGTTTGCCGCCCCGGCAGCGTTCTGCCGCGAGCCGGCAATCGTGCAGCGCCCTGCCCTTGAAACATCCGATAAACACTGGTGTCATCGCCCCGGGCAAGGCGGCAATGGGCCTCAAAGATGCATGATCAATTGCCTGAAAACAGGCATGTTTCCTGCTTTTACACGCGCGCGCTCTTCATTAATTGGCCTTAATGCCGATGATCGCGCGCCCGCGCTAAAGAATGACAGGCCCGGGCCGATTCATTGAAAAACCGGAAAGCATCCATGGCGACTTCACCGATCAGCTCCACGAATTCCGCGACCCAGAACGCCTCGAACGCGTCATCGGCACAGGCGCAGGCTCAGGCTG
>RGFZ01000206.1 GCA_010024875.1 Oxalobacteraceae bacterium
GCATCCTCAACGGCCGCATCATCAGCGTCCACCTCAAGGATAAGGAGAAGTTCGGCAGCTCGCCCGTCGTCGTCGCCGGCAAGGGCGTGGTCGACGTCGCCGCCTGCCTCGAAGAGCTGAAGAAGCAGAAGTTCGACGGCCACATCTCGATCGAGCACGAAGCCGACTGGAACGACAGCGTCCCGCAGGTGAAGGCCAACATCGAGTTCGTGAAGGCCCACGGCACGAAGTAAAGCGCGCCGCCCAGCGCCGCACCAAAGCCCCTGAGCCCTCAGGGGCTTTTTTGTGAGCCTCTCAATACGAAGGAAGATTACCGATTTCAGATTACTGATTACGGATAGGTGAAGCTGCCCTGGTAGGGACAGCATCACATGCTGTCCTCATGCCTTCCGGGTAGGGTATGGCGATCAGGAAGGGACCAAACCGCCAACCCCTAACCGCGATCACCTACCTCTTCATGCCTCTTCCTGTACTCTGTACTCGATTCAGCACTCTGTACTCGATTCTACCTACCCCTCACCCTTCCGGCGTGAAGCCGAGGACGACGTCCCAGCGCGCGGCGAGTTCGCCGGCCTTGGAACCCTTCAGCGGATCGAAGGCGAGCGTGACGCTTTCGCGCTGCTTCGGATCCTTGATGGCCTTGTAGACCATGTCGTTCGCGTTGAGCTCGTGGCCCTGGATGTAGCACTGGGTGATGAGCTCCTTCTTGCCCTTGATGCGCACGGCCAGGTGGATGTGCGGAGCACGCGGCTGATAGGCGACGGGACGAATAGTCCGGAAGAGGTACTCGCCCGACGAGCCCGTCAGGAAACGTCCGAAGCCCTGGAAATTGCCGTCGCGCTTCTCGGCGTTGCCCGTCTTGGAGTGGATGTACGCGCCGTTGTTGTCCGCCTGCCAGATCTCGACGAGGGCGTTACGGACCGGCTCGCCTTTCTCGTCGAGGATGCGCCCGCTCAGCCAGGTGACCACGCCGACCGCCGGGGTGACGCCGTTGTTCACGATGATGAGGTCGTTGTCAGTATCGAGCGGCAGCTTGTCCGGATAGAACGGGCCTTCCGTCTGCTTGGGCGTACGGGTCAACGCCTCGGCGAACGCGCCCGGGACCGCGAACATCGCCGCGCCAAGGGCGACCTTGCGGAGGAAATCACGACGCGCTTGGAGATGCGGGGGCAGCGGGGGTAAGGCCATGAGGAGTTCTTAAGGACAAAAGGGGCGGAGGTGCAAAATGAATCGGGGGCGGAGTCGAGGGAGGCGGATTACAGAGTTCGGAGTACAGATTACGGAGAGGAAACGAGGCTGCCTCGGGTAGGGACAGCACCA
>RGFZ01000207.1 GCA_010024875.1 Oxalobacteraceae bacterium
CGAGACGCCGCGCGAGATGGCCGACGAGGAGAACCACCCTTGCGAGCAGGCCTTCGTCTTCCGCGTGGAAGCCCCCGCGCGCTGAGCGCTCAGAGTTCGACCTGCATCCCGAGTTCGACCACGCGGCCGGGCGGGAGGTTGAAGTAGGCCGTCGCCGACAGGGCGTTGCGGTTGAGCACCTCGAAGAGCTTTTCCTGCACCGCGTTGAGCGAGAAGTTGCGGGACGTGTCGCGCACGATGGTCTCGCGGCTGAGGAAGTACGTGATCTCGAGCTCCTGCGGGCTGATGCCGAGCTCTTCGTAGGCCGCGCGGAGCACCGGGAAGATGTCCTGTTGCTCGCGGAAGCCGAACTTGCCCGTCACGCGGAGGACCGGGGGGAACTCCTCGTGGCTGTCCAGCTTGCACGACTTCGGGCCGCGCTGCATGAACTTCACGCGTTCCGAGCGGGGGACGACCGCGCGGTCTTCGTCGACCGTCAGGGTCACCACGATGATGTGGTCATGCAGCGACTTGTTGTGCTTGAGGTTATGGGCGAGGGCCATCGGCACCGAGTTCGTCGTGCCGGCCAGGTAGATGGCTGTGCCCTTGACGCGGCTGAGCTTGCCCTTGGAGAAACGCTCTTCGACGCTGTCGATGAAGTTGATGAACTCGTCGTCGGTGGAGCCGCCCTTGGTCTCGCCGAAGTTCGATTCCGCCAGCTTGTTGCGCATCACGATGCGGCCCTTGTTCCAGACCGACATCAGGTAGTAGAGTAAGAAACCGGCAGCCAAGGGGAGCCATCCTGCCTCAAAAATCTTGGGTAAATTCCCCAGAACAAAGAACGATTCAAGAAGGAGCAACGGTGCGACGAGAATGAAACCAGCGAAAACAGGAATGTTGAGTTTTCGTCGGATATATTGCCCAAACAATATGGTGGTCACAAACATGGTGAGACTGACCGCAATACCATAAGCGCTCACAAGATTTTCCGAGGATCGATATTGTAGAACCAGGTAAATCGACCCAATCATCAGCAACCAGTTAACAATCGGGATGTAAATTTGACCATACTCTTTGTCGGAAGTCCGCTCGATTCGCATGCGAGGCAGGAAGTTCAACTGGATAGCCTGCATGGTGGTCGAGAAGGCTCCCGAGATGAGTGCCTGTGAGGCAATAATGGCGGCTAACGTAGCAATCACCGTCAACGGAATCTGGGTCCACGAAGGAGCCATATTGAAAAAGGGATTAAATTCACCTTGCAGTAGTTTGGCTTCGGAAGATAGAGCCCACGCACCTTGACCAAGGTAATTCAGAATTAAGGCAGGGAAGACGATGAAATAC
>RGFZ01000208.1 GCA_010024875.1 Oxalobacteraceae bacterium
GCCGCGGCTGGCCTATGTCACGAGCTGGTTGGGCATCATCGATCTGCTGGCCATACTTCCTTTCTTCGTCGGCCTGTTGCTGGCACTCGATACCCGTGTGTTGCGGGTACTGCGGATGCTCAGGATACTCAAGATCACTCAGGTCTTCATCGAAGGCGGGCGAGAGTTCGTGAAGCTCAACCGTGGTCGCACCCTGCGCCAGAAAGTGTATGCGCTGCTGTTCCCCAGTGAGTATGGTGGCCGGCTTAACGAGGCCATCGAGCTTTTCCTGATTTTCTGGATCGTGGCCTCGGTGCTCTCGATCGTGCTGGAATCGGTCGAGAGCATCAATGTGCACTTCGCGCAGCACTTTGCCGTACTCGACGTGATTTCTTTCGTGGTGTTTTCCATCGAGTATGCGCTGCGCGTGTATGCCTACCCGGAGCAACATCCCGAGCAAGGGTCCCTGATGGAGCGCTGGCGTTTCTTGAAATCGCCTTCCGGCCTGCTCGATCTTGCGGCCATTCTGCCGTTCATGCTCGAACTGGTATTCGGTGGCACGCTGGATCTGCGTTTCCTGCGTATCGTTCGTATGGTGCGCTTGTTGAAGCTCGGCCGCTACTCCAGCGCCAGCGACACCATGTTCGCCGTGATTCGCAAGGAAATCCCGGTACTGATGGCTGCGATGTTCATGATCTCGCTGCTGGTATTCATGATGGCGGCCTTTGGCTATCTGCTCGAGCGTGACGCCCAGCCAGACAAGTTTGAAAACATACCGCAATCGATCTACTGGGCCGTGATCACGCTGGCGTCAGTCGGGTATGGAGACATTTCGCCGGTGACGCCTGGCGGGCGATTGATCACGGTCATCCTGTCCTTGGTCGGCATCGGCATTTTTGCCATACCGGCCGCGATCATGGCCTCCGGCTTTACCGATCAGCTGCGAACCAACCGCGAGCGACTCAAGAGCGAGCTACTGGCGATGGCGCGCGCGGTGGATTTTACCGACCAGGCGCGGGAAGAGTTCATCGCCAACGCCAAGCATCATCACTTGACGCATGCCGAGATTCAGGAATTGATACGGCAGATCGAGTCAGCCGACGACATGATCGAGACTCCGCGCGGCGAGTACGAGGCGCTGTCGCTCGCTGCCAGCAATCCCGAATTTGCGCTGGCCCAGTACCGCATGCTGGTGTCGCGCCTACGCGAGCTGGCCGCCGTTGCCGACAATGTTTACATCAGTCAGCAGCTGCAGCGGCCGGGACACTCCACCGACATGGATCGTGCGATTTGGGAGCAGATTGATCGCGGTCGTCCATCCAGCGAATAACCACCCCGAA
>RGFZ01000209.1 GCA_010024875.1 Oxalobacteraceae bacterium
GGCAATATTCCCTACTTGTTTCACTTTCAGCAGCAGTACGTCCTGATCACAATCGACACGTATTTCCTGGACCTCCTGAAAATGCCCGGATTCTTCTCCCTTGTGCCAAAGCTTTTTGCGGGAACGACTCCAGTAGACAGCCTGACCAAGTTCCACCGTGCGCGCCAACGCATCGCGGTTCATCCAGGCGAACATCAGGACCTCATTGGTGCCGACTTCTTGCGCAATCACGGGCACCAGCCCGTTCTCATCCCAATGAATGCGATTCAGCCACTTGGTTCGAGCAATCATGTCAGCCTCATAGGTATGCCCAATGCCGCCATGAATTGCTTGGCTTCCTGCACGCTGTGATGCTGATAATGAAAAATGCTTGCAGCAAGCACGGCATCCGCGTGACCTTCGGTGATGCCATCGGCGAGATCCTGAAGAGAGCCTACGCCACCGGATGCAATCACCGGAATTGATACAGCATCTGAGACGGCGCGCGTGAGGGGCAAATCGAAACCCGAGCGAGTGCCATCTCTGTCCATGCTGGTCAGCAGAATTTCACCAGCACCGAGCGACTGCACCTTGCGCGCCCATGCGACCGCATCCAGTCCCGTCGCTCGCCGCCCACCATGCGTGAAGACTTCCCAATGACCCGCATCCGTTCGCTTGGCATCAATCGCCACCACGATGCACTGCGAACCGTATTTTTGAGCCGCATCAGCGACGAGCTGGGGATTGGTCACCGCGGAGGTGTTCATGCTGACTTTATCAGCGCCGGCATTGAGCAGACGGCGCACATCATCAACCACGCGCACACCACCACCAACAGTCAGTGGAATGAAGACTTGTGATGCTACAGCTTCAATGATGTGCAAGATGAGATCGCGATCATCGGAGGATGCGGTGATATCCAGAAAGGTAATCTCATCGGCACCCTGCTCGTCATAGCGACGCGCAATTTCAACCGGATCGCCCGCATCGCGCAACTCGACGAAATTGACGCCTTTGACGACCCGCCCGGCGGTGACGTCCAGACAGGGAATGATGCGCTTGGCAAGGGTCATGTCAGTCTTCGGTGTCTTCCGTGTCTTCGTCGAGTTCGCCGGAGAGTTCATCAGCACGTCTTTGTGCCTTACGGAGATCGAGCGTGCCTTCGTAAATGGAGCGGCCGCAGATCACCCCTTCTATGCCTTCGTCCTGAACAGCGCACAGCGCCTCGACGTCCTTGACATCATGAACGCCACCCGAGGCGATGACAGGAATCGTCATGCTC
>RGFZ01000210.1 GCA_010024875.1 Oxalobacteraceae bacterium
AGTCACCGAGGTCGGCGCTGAAGCACCGCCCATGTCGGTCCGCACCCAGCCGGGATTCATCGTCACCAGAGTCACGTTCGGATAATCATTGCGTGCCGAGTGTACCGCCATGTTCAGTGCCGCCTTCGATGCGCGATACACCCAGCCCATGCTCGATTCGGCATCGCCGATGCTGCCCATGCCGCTGGTAATAAACGCGAACTTGCCGCGCGCCGCTCCGACCAGCGGCGCAACCAGCGGTATCGTCTGCATCGCACCCAGCACGTTCGCATGCATGGTGGCATCGAACAGGGGCAAGGCGGGCGGCTCGCTGGCGCCGTCATACGAACCGAACACGCCAGCCACGTAAACGGCGAGGTCGATCTTCTCACCATCGAGCTGCCATGCCAGTGCCGACAATGACTCCGGTATGGCAACATCGATCTTCAGCGCATGCGCGCCATCGTCTTTGAGCGATGCCAGTGATTTTTCATCGCGTGCCGTCGCGAATACCCGCCAGTCTGCAGCACGCAGTTGACGGACAAATTCGCGACCGATGCCGCGCGATGCGCCGATGATCAGTGCGGTACGCATCTGCGGTTACATCATCTCGATGGCCATTGCGGTGGCCTCGCCACCGCCGATGCACAGCGCCGCCACACCGCGCTTGCCGCCAGTTTTTTTCAATGCGCCGAGCAGCGTGACGATGATGCGGGCACCGGAAGCACCGATAGGATGACCGAGCGCGCAGGCGCCACCGTGAATATTCAGGCGGTCATGCGACATGTTGTGCTCTTTCATGGCGGCCATCGCAACGGCGGCAAACGCCTCGTTGACTTCGAACAAATCTACGTCCTTGCTGCTCCAGCCGGTCTTTTTATACAGCTTCTCGATTGCGCCCACGGGTGCGGTGGTAAACCACTGCGGCTCTTGCGAATGACGCTGATGACCGACGATTCTTGCGATCGGCTTCGCGCCCAGTGCCTTCGCGGTCGATTCGCGCATAAGGACCAGCGCTGCAGCGCCATCATTGATCGACGACGACGACGCCGCAGTGATCGTGCCATCTTTCTTGAACGCGGGACGCAACTGGGAAATCTTGTCGATCTTGGCCTTCAGCGGACCTTCATCTTTGTCAATCACGACATCACCGCCCTTGCCGGCGATGGTTACCGGCGCCATTTCCCACTTGAATGAGCCATCGGCGGTCGCAGCTTGGGCACGTTTGACGGACTCGATCGCGAATGCATCCTGGGCTTCACGCGTGAACTGGTATTTTGC
>RGFZ01000022.1 GCA_010024875.1 Oxalobacteraceae bacterium
GCCAGCGAAGGCGAGAACAGAATCAGTACCGCCGTACCGAATAAACCACCAATCGCAGAGAATACCAACCCCGCACCCAGTGCGATCTCGGCCTGCCCTTTCAGTGTCAGTTGATAGGCCTCGTCTGCATACGCTGCGGAGGCTGGCGTGCCCGGAATGCGCAGCAGCGCACCGGGAATGTCGCCGGAAAAAATCGCCATGGCAGTGGCCGTGACGATTGCCGCAACGGCAGGCACCGGCGGCATGAAAAAAGTCATGGGTACCAGGAGCGCGGTAGCCATCGTTGCCGTCAAGCCGGGTATGCAGCCAACGAAAAGGCCAAAGATCGCCGAGCACACAATTACCAGCATCACGTAGGGATCAAACACCATCCCCAATGCCTGCATCCAAATGGCCGTTGTCATCGCACGCTCCTCACCACTGTAAAGCTTGGAGAACACCCCATGGCAGGGGCACGCGCAAGCCTTTGTAAAAAACGGTGTGAATGACCAGTGTGATGAGCACCGCCAGCGGCAATACCAGCACGCGGCGCACTGCAAGCGCCCAGAACATGGCTGCCAATATCGCCGTGCCACACAACAGAAAACCCAGCGGCTCGGAGGCAACGATGTAGAACACCAGACAAGCGATGGTCACCAGAAAATTTCGCAGGTGATACCGCGACTTCATCCAGTCGCCGAGCGTGACCCATGCCTCTGTATGGGAGTCGGTCATGCCTTTGCGGATCAGCAGCAGCGCGCAGAGGATCAGCAAGATCGCCAGCAGGCCGGGGAACACGGCGGGTCCCACGCTTTGCCCGGGGATCGCAGGATAGGTGCTGATATTAAACAGAATGGCAATGGCCAGCGCGAGCAGCGCCGCGCCGCTAACCGCATCGTTGAACCTCATGCCTGCTCCTATTTCGTCAGACCCGCAGCCTTCATGGCCGAGCCCATATCAGAGTCGCTCTTGGCCATGAATTGCTCAAAGCCTTTCGCATCCGCATAGGTCAGTCCGAAGCCTCGGTTCGCGATGAAGCCCTGATACTCTTTGCTGTCGTAGATTTTTTTCAGCGCGGTGCCAAGCTTGGCCTGAATATCTGCAGGCAGGTTCTTCGGAGCCGCAATGCCGCGCCACGCGCCGATGGCCCAGCCGCTGCCGGTCGCGGTCTTAAGAGTCGGCACATTCGGAAAGAGTGAGGAAGCTTTGTCCGACATCAGCACCAGCGGCCGTGCCTTGCCGGCATCGATCAGCGCACGCGCCTCGGGTAGTGAGCAGGTCACGAACTCCACACCGCCGGCCACCAGATCATTCATCGCCTGCGCGGCGCCATTCGCGGGTACCCAGGGCACGGTCGATGGCTCTATCTTCAGGTCCTTGAGCATGCCTGCCAGCGCGAGATGCCAGATACCGCCCTGCCCCGCACCCGATGCCTTGAACTTGCCCGGATTGGCCTTGATTGCCTTGAGAAGATCGTCGATGTTTTTGTACGCAGCATCGGCGCGCACGGTGACCCCGGCAGGATCGATGTTCATCATCGCAATCGGCGTGTAGTCGCGCGGCGTGAGTGGCGTCAGGCCAGTCCAGTGCAGCATGGAGATCTCAACCGTGATCATGCCCAGCGTATAACCATCGGGTACCGCAGAAGCAATTGCGGTATGACCCACTACGCCATTACCACCCGTGCGATTGACCACATTGATCGGCTGCCCCAGTTCTTTTTCGAGCAAAGACCCAATGATGCGCGCGATGGCATCGGTTCCGCCACCTGCGGCCCAGGGAACAATCAGCGTGATGGGACGAGATGGGTAATTGTCAGCAGCAAAGCTCGGAATCGCGACCGCAAACAAGAGCGCAAGGCTCGCAAACCAACGAGCCAAGGTGTGACGGATCATCGTGTGTCTCCCAGAGTATTGTTTTATTTATAATGCGCGATGCTTGGCTCGCCCACGCACTATACCGGGAGCGCCATCGATTGCGGAGAGTAATTGCGAAGAGGCGAGGACAGTTTCAAGACTGCTTGCGCCAGCTGACCACCTCGGCCAACTCTTTCAGTGATACCTTCGGCGCCAGCTGACGTATGAAATCCACCGCGTATTCGCGCAGGAAAGCGCCACGACGCACAGCAATACGCGTAACGTTCGTCGCAAACAGATGGCTGGCAGGTATCGACTTCAAGCCTGTTGGCAAATACTCTGCCGCCATTGACGCGACGATACCGACCCCCAGACCGAGCGATACATATTGCTGAATCACGTCTGAATCCATTGCGGTCAGCACGATGTCCGGCTCGACGCCTTTGTCGCGAAACGCTTCATCGATATGACTGCGACCCGTGAAACCTTTGTCATAGGTAATCAGCGGGTAAGACGCGAGATGATCGAGTGTCACCTGTTTGATTTTCAGTAGCGGATGCGCCTCCGGCACGACGATCACATGATGCCACTGGTAGCAAGGGAAAGAGACTAGCTCATCGAAGCGAGACAAACCCTCAGTCGCGATACCGATATCGGCTTTTCCAGACAATACCCATTCAGCGATATGTTCGGGCGCGCTCTGCTGAAGCGCGATGCGCACATGAGGATAGGTCGTACGAAAATGCTGCACGGCGCGCGGCAGTACATAGCGCGTCTGTGTATGCGTTGCAGCGACAGACAAGGTGCCGGAATCCTTGCCGGCATACGTTTCACCGGCGCGCTGCAGGTTTTCTGCCTCAAGCAACAGACGTTCGATGATATGCAAGACCTCTTTGCCGGGTTCGGTCAGTCCGGTCAGCCGCTTGCCATTGCGCTCGAAGATGTCGATGCCGAGCTCTTCCTCCAGTTCGCGGATCTGCCGGCTGACACCCGGCTGCGAGGTGAACAAGACATTCGCGACCTCGGTCAGACTGAAACTCTGACGGACGGTTTCGCGCACCGAGCGCAGCTGCTGGAAATTCACTGGTTTTCTCCTCAGGCGGCGTCTTGCAGAAACACGCGTACCCGCTTCGGCCGAACCAGAACTTTGGCGCCTTGCTGCAAATTCAGTCGTGCAAAATGATCTGCCGGCAGCTGGGCCTCGATCAGGCTGCTGTCATCGCCACGCTGAAGCTCCAGCTGCGCGAGCGGCCCGATCGCATGCACGCGCTTGAGTTCGGCAACGATACCCTGCGCGCCCGGCACAAATGGCTCGACTTCCAACTCATGCGGGCGCACATAGGCGATGCCGGCAGCATCCCGCGCCTGATCATGATCAGGGACCGGCAGCGATGCACCCGCTGCAGCCATCACGCCTTCGTTCACGCGACCATGGAAAAGATTCACATTACCAAGAAAACCATAAACAAATGGGGATGCTGGCTGGTTGTAAACCTCGGCCGGCGCGCCGACCTGCTCCACCCGGCCTTTGTTCATCAGCACCACGCGGTCAGCGACTTCGAGCGCTTCTTCCTGATCGTGGGTCACGAAGATACTGGTTACGTGCAATTCATCATGCAGACGGCGCAGCCAGCGGCGCAATTCCTTGCGCACTTTCGCATCCAGTGCACCAAAAGGTTCGTCGAGCAGCAGCACGCGCGGCTCAACAGCCAGCGCGCGCGCGAGCGCGATGCGCTGACGCTGCCCGCCAGAGAGTTGTGAGGGGTAACGATCGGCAAGCCAGTCCAGCTGCACTAGCGACAACAGCTGCATGACTTTCTCGCGGATCTGCGCTTCGCTGGGGCGCAGCTTGCGCGGTTTGACGCGCAGACCAAACGCGATATTGTCGAACACGCTCATGTGACGGAATAGCGCATAGTGCTGGAACACGAATCCGACTTGCCGCTCGCGTACGTGGCGCTCTGAGGCATCCTGACCGTCAAGCAGCACCTGCCCTTGATCAGACTGCTCCAGCCCGGCGATCAGGCGCAGCAGCGTCGTCTTGCCACACCCGGAAGGCCCCAGCAGCGCGGTCAGCTCGCCCGACGGAAAATCCAGCGACACATTGTCCAGCGCGACAAAACTGCCGAAGCGTTTGCCGATGTGACGTACTTCGATACTCATGAACTTTCTCCCATGCGCAGCGCGGCAGATTCCGCACTTGCGCGCCATTCAACAAAGGTTTTCAGCGCCAGCGTTGCCAGTGCCAGCAGCGCCAGCAGCGAAGCCACGGCGAAAGCCGCAGCAAAGTTGTATTCGTTGTAGAGGATCTCAACTTGCAGCGGCATGGTGTTGGTCTCGCCCCGAATATGACCCGACACGACCGAAACCGCGCCAAACTCGCCCATCGCACGCGCATTGCAGAGAATCACGCCGTAGAGCAGACCCCATTTGATATTGGGCAGCGTCACATGCCAGAAGATGCGCCAGCCCGACGCGCCCAGAACGAGCGCCGCCTCTTCTTCCTCGGTACCTTGCGATTGCATCAGCGGTATCAGTTCGCGCGCAACAAAGGGAAAGGTCACAAATACCGTTGCCAGCACAATGCCGGGCACGGCAAACAAGATCTGAATGTCATGCTCCATCAGCCAGGCACCAAACCATCCATGTGCGCCGAACAGCAGCACATAGATCAGGCCGGAAATCACGGGCGATACGGAAAACGGCAAATCGATCAGCGTCAGCAAGAGGTTCTTGCCGAAGAATTCAAACTTGGTGATCGCCCAAGAGGCAGCCACACCAAAAACGAGATTGGCCGGTACCGCAATCGCTGCCGTCATCAGGGTCAGACGTATCGCCGAGCGGGCATCCTCATCGACGATCGCCGCCAGATAAGCCGACCAACCCTTGCGCAATGCTTCGGTGAACACCACTGCCAGAGGGATTAGAAGAAACAACAGCGCAAAAGCCAGTGCGATCGTGATCAGCAGCGCACGAACCCAGCGGGGTTCGGTGGTCGCCGCCGGCGCAAAAACAGGCTCGAAACGAACCAGGTCCGCATCCAGAGCAGGTACTGCCGTAGTCATGTCGTCTCCTTACGGCCGTGATTCCTGACCCAGGCCTGCAAGAGATTGATCGTCAACAGCATCGCAAAAGACGCGGCCAGCATGACAACCGCAATCGCCGTTGCTCCCGCATAGTCGTACTGCTCCAGCTTGGTGACAATCAGCAGCGGTACGATCTCGGACACCATGGGCATGTTCCCGGCAATGAAAATCACGGATCCATACTCGCCAAGAGAGCGCGCAAAGGCCAGCGCAAAGCCGGTCAGCAGCGCAGGAAGAATGGTCGGAAAGATCACTTGTGTGAAGGTCTGCAGGCGCGTGGCACCAAGACAGGCAGCAGCCTCTTCCAGCTCCCGCTCGGATTCTTCGAGCACGGGCTGCAAGGTACGCACCACAAAGGGCAAGCCGATGAACACCAGCGCGACGGCAACGCCGAGCGGAGTAAACGCCACTTTGATGTCGTAGGGCGCGAGCAGGCTGCCTATCCACCCATTTGACGCATACAGCGCTGTCAGCGCGATGCCGGCCACCGCCGTGGGCAACGCGAACGGCAAATCAATCAGTGCGTCCAGCAACCGTTTTCCGGGGAAGTCGTAGCGCACCAGCACCCAGGCCAGCACCGTGCCGAAGACGGCGTTGATCATCGCCGCAACGAGCGACGCGCCAAAGGTCAACCGGTACGCCGCCAATACACGAGGTGAGCTCACCGTGTTCCAGAAAGCATCCCAGCTCATCGTTAGGGTCTTGAAAACCAGTGCAGACAGGGGTAGCAGCACGATCAGTGACAGATACAAGACCGTGAAGCCGAGCGCCAGATGAAAGCCCGGCAGCACACGTCGGCTGGCGGAGCTACTGGAGTTCAAAGAAGAAAAAGCTGGGATCATTTTGATCATTTTTTGGGCGAAGGCGGCATCTTTGCATCCGATCGCTATAAATAAAACGAATTTTTCGGCATTTCCTTAGAAGGATTCCAAATAAAGAAAAAGCCCCTGCCTCTGACGAGGACAAGGGCTGCCCGGAGAGGAGGCAAAACTTCAGAATGCCAACTGGTAACGTGCGACCAGGAAGCGCTCGATATCGCCTTTGAGCACACTGCCGGTTTTCACGTTGTCAAATGAGGTGAGGTCGTAATTGACAGCGACCCGCGAGGATTCGTTCAGGTACCAATTCAGTCCCACGCCCCAGGTCCTTGCCGCAGTCGCATAGCCTTTGGCGGTGTCTGCATAGAGGGATGCCTTGTCATCGAGGCGGTTCTCCTGATAACGGGCCAGCAGCTCCACGGCACCCCAGCCGCCGTCGGCGCCAGGCTTGAATGGGGAATAGGGCTTCACACCCCTGAACGAGGCATCCTCTCCAGTCAGCAGCCAAGAGGCTGCGACCTGCCATGCGTCGTTTTTCAGGCTGCCGGCAGTAGTGCCACTTCTCACTGCTTGATCAACGACCGCATACTCGGCAATGACACCCAGCGGGCCAGCGTAGTAGTAGGCTTGCGGCGAAAGACGGTTGCGCTTGCCGTCGGCCGTCGTTGCAGAGGCATAGCTGAAGAAGTTATAGGCCTGACCCGGGGTCCTGAAAGAAGACAGGCTGTTCTTGCTAGAGTTACTCCAAGTACCGGCAAGCCCGACGCCCAGCCCAGCCAGCGCACTGTCCGTTCCTGCAAACGGTGTCGAGAAAATCCTGGCTGCAAAATCCTTGGCCTGGTTCTCGTCCTGACTGGTGAAATTTTCGCCGCCATCTCTCACTCCGTTGAACAAGCCCAGCGCATAATTGACTTTTTTATCTGCCACTTCGCCATATAGCGAGATGCCGAGGTCACGATTCGGCAAAATATTGTTGCTGACGTAGCTGCGCTCAATGAACTTGATATCGCTACCGCTCTGCAGACGCTCAAGGCCCACAAAAGGCTTGAATTTACCGATACGTATCGATGCCTCTGGATTGTGCCGGACGTCGAGGTACGCATCGATGACCCGCGCTTTGTTCTGCGCCACACCGGAAGTTGCTGAACCATCGCCGCTCTCAGCAAACTCCGGCGTAAAGCGGAACCCGTACTTGCCGTGAACCGTGCCCTCGAAAGTGGGACGGATGCGTCGGGCGAGAAAGCCATCAAAGACGGATGAAGCGGGTCCCGAACCATCAAACTGACGGTAATCGAATTGCGCAAGACCTCTCAATTTGTATTCAAAATTACCGTCGGCCGATTTGATGCCAAAGCCTTTGTCGCTGGCGGACACCACCGCGACGCTTTTCTGACGGGCTGCCGCCTCCTCGGCCGCGATTTCCTGCTTGCGGTCTAATACACGGATGCGCTGATCCAACTCTTCGATCAACGCCTTCAAACGATTGATCTCTTGTTGGTCATTGGCCTGGACGGGCAGAACCGACATCAGGCTGCTGGCAATCAGCAGGCGTAACAGAGGCCTGCCCGGCTTGTGATAAGCGGGTTTCATGGGTTTCCTTTCTTGGTTTTCTTGGCGCCGGGCATGCGCCCGGGCCGGAGGACATCAGAAAAACGGAAGATTAGTCAGAGGAGGAGAACAGAACAGCATGCTTACTTGCTCTGGTAAATCTGATCGAACACGCCACCATCAGCAAAATGCGTGCGCTGCGCCTTGGTCCAGCCGCCAGCGATTTCGTCGATGGTGAGCAGCTTTACCTTTGGGAATTGCGCGGCATACTTTTTCGCAATCTTTTCATTGGTCGGTCGATAATAATTCTGTGCCGCGATCTCTTGACCTTCCTCCGTATACAGATACTGGAGATAAGCCTCCGCCTGCTTGCGCGTACCGCGGCGATCAACCACCTTGTCGACCACTGTCACCGGTGGCTCTGCCAGCACACTCACCGAGGGAACCACGATCTCCACCTTCTCAGGCCCCAGTTCCTTGATCGCCAGCAGCGCCTCGTTCTCCCAGGTCAGCAATACATCACCGATGCCGCGTTCGATGAACGTCGTGGTTGATCCGCGCGCACCTGAGTCGAGCACGGGTACGTTCTTGTAGATCTTGGACAAGAACTCTTGCGCCGATTTCTCATTACCGCCCGGCTGTTTGATCGCATAACCCCATGCCGCCAGGTGATTCCAGCGCGCGCCGCCGGAAGTCTTGGGATTGGGGGTGATGACCGACAGGCCGGAGCGTACGAGGTCCCCCCAATCTTTGATACCTTTGGGGTTACCTTTTCGAACCAGAAAAACAATGGTCGAGCTGTAGGGCGTGCTACTGTGCGGAAGACGTTTCTGCCAGTCTTTCGCGATCAATCCACGCTGTGCGATCTCGTCAATATCGTAGGCGAGCGCCAGCGTGACCACGTCAGCCTGAAGACCATCGATCACCGCGCGAGCCTGCTTGCCCGAGCCACCATGAGACTGTTTGATCTTTAGGTCTTCGCCGGATTTGGACTTCCAGTGAGCGGCAAAAGCCTTGTTGAAATCCTGATAAAGTTCACGCGTGGGGTCGTAAGAGACATTTAGCATCGATGTCTCTGCTGCTGTGGATGGCAACGAAGCGGAGACCGTCAGCGCCACCCCGAGAGTCAGATACGACAAGAACTTTTTCGCCATGATTTTTCTCCTTAGACAAATATCGATGGCCGAAGCTTATTCTTGCAGGAATCCTGTGTGAACGAATTTATTTGCTCTTGCTTATGCGGATAATTCATTAAACCAGTCAGAGATCGAGCCGCGCCAAGCCGACCTAGGTGGCCGTTGACTCTACTGTCGTCAGATGACCATCACACCATAGTAAGCTGCGCACGCATCCTTGCGGCCAGACAACCACCGCTAGATTGCCGGCTTGGGTAAGCTGGACTCTCTATTACCAGTGGCTCTGCCTCAGCTGCTATGCTTTCCAGCAAATCAACCAACCTGACACCCAGAGCACAGCCCGATCGTGAGTCATTGAAAAATCGGGATGACACGCTCATTTTGGGATTTGAACTGTTTGACGAAAAAGGAAAACTCCATCCGAGAAAAGTGCTCTTTTCAGCACAGGCATCTCCAAAAAAGGCTAACAGCCTGTTTAACAAGGTATTTGGAAGATTAATGAAATGGAGTGCTGGCAAATGGGCTGAAAACCACATACGCACCCTCATCAACACGAGCACGAACGCCCCCACACAAACCAAAGCCTCAATGCTCCGGTTACTGAAGGACATCAAACGCGAAGGAAACATAAAACGCGCCGATCTTTTTCAAATTTCTGCCGCTGCAATAGTGCTGGAAGACACAAATACGCAGCCTACACATAAGCAGAATACCAGCACTAAGAATGAATTTTCCTTGCCTGAAGCCCACATCATCAATCGCAAAGAGATGGTCGAGAACACACTTTCGGAGATTATTGAAACCGCCCCGGACAATGCCAGGCCACAAGAAATCTTTAAAGGCGTTCCAGTGGAAAAGATCATCAACTGGATCACTCAACACATATCAGAAGAAAAGCATGTCGGTCTGCTAAAGCGTATCGAATCATTGAAAAAAAACGATTTTCAAGCCCACGAAATAATTGCTGAAACGTGGCAAACAAATTCAAAATTGCCAATTGTCAGTGCGTTTTTTCGATTTCACAAAGAAGCCTGCGAGTCGGGATTTATCGAGTACTGCCGAGGAGCAACCCTATCGACGCTTGAAGATAAACTAGATCAGCTAGAGAATTTCATTTCAACTTACGAAGGAGAATTTTTGGCCATTCAAGATGAGTATTCTCACCACCAATACGCAACGATAATTAAGGCAAAAAATCGTCTCGCCGCACTACTTCCGGTAGCTAAAATTTTTAAAAATGAAAATAAATCTTTAAGAAATCTCGAGCAACACTTCAATGATAAATATTTTCTAGACAAAGATCAGCATGACACAGCAGGCTCAGAATTCCAGCAAAATCCATTACAACATCCTACAGAGACACGCCGCAGTGGCACCCCTGCTCCCGCAAAGATCCCTTCAATGAAAAAACCGACGGCGGCTCTGAGAGACCTACCTGCTCATGAGTTCCTCGAGACCACACTGAACGGAGCGACAGCATCGTTAAGAAATCATCCAATTTATGAATTCCCCAGAAAGGCAGTGGATTCTGGATTTATCGAGTATTGCAAAGGAAAATCGCTCGATGAGCTAGAGGATAAAATTGATGAGCTGGAGAATTTCATCGTTAATAATAATGAATATTTCGAGTCGTTAGAAAAAGTACTTACACTCGAACGATGTCAAGATTTCATGAAAAAACGAAACGATCTCTACGACGAAATTCAAGATTATAGAAAGTTCCTGACTCAATCAAAATCAGAAGCGAAGCCTGATAAAACCACAGACAAAGTGAGCCTCTCTCCTTCCGGTGAAATATCAAATGACGATGCTATCCGAAGCTGAAGACGGTAGCTCAGGGGAGCAATGAATAACTGAGTTCGTACCAGCAACCCAACAATAATCCAAAAAACAGTCAAGTCATCAGGCCAAATTAATACAGCGGTATATCGCTGTGTGGTCCGCCCCCTTACCCAGACGCTGGTCCGCGTCCTGCCATAGCTTCAGGCACGCCGATGAAAACTCAGCCGCCGACTCAACCTGCCCTATAAACCGATTTGCGGTCTCCAGATCTTTCTTCATCAACGCTAACGCGAAACCTGAGTTGAATGCACCGTTGAGCATGAAGGCCTCGACCTTGTTCTCGGTCGTGTTGTTCTTACCCGTGGAGGCATTGAAAACCTGATTCACCAGATGCGGATCGATGCCGAATTTCTCGGCTGCAGCCAAGGCTTCGCAGACGGCCAGCAGGCCGGCAGCGGATACATAATTGTTCAGTGCCTTGACCGCATGTCCGGCACCTGCTTCGCCAACATGCGTGAGCGTCTTTCCCATGGTTTCCAGTACTGGCCGGGCTCGTTCCACGGCCGCAACCTCACCGCCCATCATGATGGCCAGCGTCCCTGCCTCGGCTTTTTTCACACCGCCAGAGACGGGTGCATCAATAAAGTCCAGATCCAGTGCTTTGAGCTTTTTCGCATTCTCGCGCGAGCGCATCGGGTCAGAAGAACTCATGTCGATGACCAGTGCGCCGGATGTCATCTGTGCCGATAATGCCGACTCGCCCTGCCACAGCACTTGGTCAACGATGGCACTGTCTGGCAGCATCAGGATGACCAAGTCAGCACCCCGCACCGCATCAGCCCCTGACGCGCACCACCCAAAACTGGCGCTATCGCTGAAGCGGGCTGCTATCGATGCATCCCGGTCATGGCCAGAGACTGTGTGACCTGCCTTGAGTAAATTGCGCGCCATCGGCGCACCCATCTGCCCGAGGCCGATAAAAGCAATCGTGGGCTGGGTCATTCAGAGCCCCATATCCTTGAAAACTTCTTTCGCGGTGCGAAATGCATCAATCGCCGCCGGTACACCGCAATAGATCGCTGCCTGTAAAAAGACTTCGCGTATCTCTTCTTTCGTCAGCCCATTATTGATCGCGCCGCGCACATGCAGCTTGAGTTCATGCGGTCGATTCAGCGCAATAAGCATCGCCAGATTGAGGAAGCTGCGGGTCCTGCGATCTAAACCGGGACGATTCCAAATCTCGTTCCAGCAGTATTCAGTGACCAGTTCCTGCATCGGCATGTTGAAGTCGTCGGCATTCTTCAGCGAGTTATCAACATACTCTGCGCCCAGCACTGCGCGACGGGTGGCCAGACCTTTGTCAAAGGCTTCTTTGTTCATACGTTCTCCTCGTGTCGTAGTGTGAATATTTTCGTTTTTCTGATGCGACATACTCAGCGATAGACGCCATCCCAGGGGCCGGCCACCAGTGTCGCGGAGTCTCCGCCCTCCCCGACCCGCGGGCGATTGAGTGTGAACAATGTCTCCTGATTGACGACCGCGTAATCCATATAGCCCAGCCTCGCCAGTGGCTGTGCGGAAGCGACATCAAACATGCCGTCTTTGAGATAATTTTCATCGATATAGACACCGACAACTTCGCCGAACACGACCCAATACGCAGGCTCGGACTTGCCGGGCGGCGCAGGGAGTGGCTCGATCTTCCATAAACGACATTCGAGCGCGGCAGGCGATTCTGAAACTCGGGGCGGCTTGACAAGCACCGACGGCGCTGGAGTTAGACCAGCCAGCTGAAATTCATTGACTCCAGCGTTTACTGGCGCCGAACTCATGTTCATACCATCGCGCAGCGCATTGCTGACAAACGAGCAGACGAACTCGCCGGTCTCTTCGATATTGGTCAAGCTGTCCTTGCGTCCGGCGGAAGAGAACATCACCATGGGCGGGCGGTCGCCAACGGCATTGAAAAAGCTGTAGGGGGCGAGATTGAGGATGCCCTGCTTACTGATCGTGGATATCCAGCCAATGGGCCGGGGCGACACCAGTGCCTTGAAGGGATCATGCCTCAGGCCATGGTTATTCATTCGGGTATCGTAGTGCACGATCTCTCCTTGTTATTGTGCGTATTCGTGCGCGTGCTTGAAGCGGGTTGTTATTGTATCTTTCGCGCGCGATATTCTCCGGCAAGTTCTACGCCGGTGATCATCCGACGATGGCCGACTGCGTGCTAGTGCCGCAGATGTTCAGCGTTGCGCGATTGGGCGTCGAGGTATCGCCATTCGAGACGCTGACATCGATTCAGACTGCCTGTGACGTCCTGCCCGCATCCGCCGCAGGGCATCCGACAAAGCAAATCGACCGCGAGTGAGTGTCCGGACGAAGCAGTCTGACTGAGCGCGAGTCAAGCCGCCATGCTGCGCGAATGACCGCCCGATGCAAGGCATGCGACAAGTGCGGGCTGGACTTGCTCTGTTTGTGCTTCCAGTTGTTGTATGCGCGCCCTCGCCTGTGCCAGCTGGCGTTCCAGTTCAAGGCAGCGCTGAACGGCGAGATACGGTGCATCCAGCTGGCGGGCGAAAGCGACGGCGATCAGTTCTGCAGCCTGAGGATCTCGGCTCACATAGCCGACATGGGTCAGCTTCAGCAGGTAGTCTTCAAGCTGCTTGAGTTCTTGTGGAGTCATGGGCTCTCCGGAGCTGTCAAGGATGATGACGTTATAGCCCGGGGCACGATGTCCGTTAACTGGCGAAACCTTCGGTAACAATTTGAGATTCAGCGAGGACAGCGGGCGCACGGCCGTACAATGCGGGCTCGTCCTGACTTGTCATCATGCTCTCCCCTGCCTTCTCCAGACTGCTCGTCTACCGTGCCGGCTCCACGCTCAGCTACCAGATCCTCGCGGTCACAGCCGGGTGGCATATCTATTCGATAACCCATGATGTGCTCAGTCTCGGCCTGCTGGGGCTGGCCGAAGTCCTGCCGTATTTCTGTAGCTCACTGTTCGCCGGGCATGCGGTGGATGTCCTGTCCAAGCGGCGCCTGGCCCTCGCCGGCTGCGCATGCCATGTGCTGATCGCGATCATCATGATCATCGTGGTGTACGCAACCGATGACGCCAATCGGATACCGGCATGGATCTATGCGGTGGTCGGGCTGGCCGGGCTGGCCCGTTCGCTGCTGCGCCCAAGCTATCAGGCCATGGTGGTACGTATCGTCGAACGTGAGCATCTAGCGAGAGCAGCGGCGATAGGCACGGTGGTGTTCGACATCAGCCTGGTCAGCGGGCCGATGCTGGGCGGCTTCCTGATTGCCGCAACGGGCGTGATGATGGCCTACCTCGTCACCGGGCTGTGCGCGCTGCTGGCCATGGCGGCGATACTGAACTTGCGCTACGAAGAGCCGGCCAGGGAAAGTGACGGCCTGTCGGTGTTCGCCAGTATCGGCGAAGGGCTTAAATTTGTCTTCTCCACGCAGATCATGCTGGCTGCGATCACGCTGGATATGTTTGCGGTTCTTTTCGGTGGTGCAGTGGCGATACTGCCCGCCTTCATTCACGAGATATTGAATGGCAGTCCGGAAAACCTCGGGCTGCTGCGCGCAATGCCGGCAGCGGGATCGATATTGATCAGTCTCTGGCTGACGCGTGTCCCGTTGGAGCGCAACTCCGGAAAAATCATGATGCTATCCGTCGCAGGCTTCGGGCTGGCGACCATCGCCCTCGGCTTTTGCGGCAGCCTGTGGCTGGCAGCTGCTTGCCTGTTCTTCACCGGCCTGTTCGATGGCGTATCCGTGGTGCTGCGTCATACCATTCTTCAGCTGGTCACCCCGCAGAAAATGCAGGGTCGGGTGTCAGCGATCAATGGTCTGTTCATTGGCTCATCGAATGAACTGGGTGCACTGGAATCGGGCCTGGCCGCCAATCTGCTGGGACTCGCGCCCTCCATTGTGTTCGGCGGCGGCATGACGCTGCTCGTGGTGCTGATCAGCTGGTTTGCCGCACCGCAGCTACGTCGATTGCACATGCGAGACCTGCACGGACAGGCACCGCGATAATCCAAATCCTGCCATCCTGCAAACCTTGACTTGCCAATTTCAGTGCATCTCTTGGCATAGCCTCGTATCAGGTGGCAGCTACAAAAACTTACGACTAACAGCTCGCACTAGGAGGAATAACAACAATGAAAAATATCGCAGTTGCACTCTTGGCTGTTCTGTTCTCGGGCGCCGTGCACGCTCAGGCAATGAACGGCCCCACCGACGATTCCGCGCTAAGCTGGGACCCACCCAAATGGGGTCGCGGTGACCGTGCCGGCAGCGCGAATCACACCAAGAACCCGGCGAACATTGCCAAAGCGCTCGCCACGATCAAAAAGAACAAATCCATCACCATTGGCAAGTACTACCACACCGAGGCGCCTGCCTTCGGTCCGCGCAAGTGGAACATGTGGATCCCCGGCACACCGACTGGCGGCCCGTTCGGTAAAAACGCGCTGATCTATCACGATGAACTGGTCACCACGCAGATCGGCCAGATCCAGACCCAGTTCGACGGCCCCGGCCACATTGGCGTGAATACTTCCAAGGGACCGGTGATGTACAACGGCATCATCAGCTGGGAAGCCTACGAGCGCGGCGCCGGTGGTCAGGTGATGGGCATGGGCCCGCTAGGCGTTGAGCATGTCGGCGAACTTGGCTACGTATGCCGCCTAGTGGTGCTGGATGCTGTCGCATACCGCCAGTCGCAGGGCAAGCTGTCCAAGTCGATGGAAATGCTGCCTATCCCCAAGCAACCCGGTGATATCGGCATCGTTACTGCGGACGACGTGAAGGCCATGGTCAAGGCGATGGGTATTGCCGAGATCGGTTCGGGCGATTGCGTGGCACTGCACACGGGCCAGGGTAACACCTGGGGTAATGCTCGCTACAAGTCACTGACTTCCGAGCAGCGTGCCGCAGCCCGCGCGATGTTTGCCGAGGGCGAGCCAGGATTCGGCATCAGTGCCTGCCGCTATCTCGCCACGCGCGACATTGCCATGACCTTGGGTGATACCTCGGCCAATGATGCTCAACCGGGCGGAGAAGAGATGGGCTACGCTGTTCCTTGCCACACTGAGCTGCAGACTCGTCGCGGCATCTGGAACCTTGAGAACGTTGATACCGAATCGCTGGTGAAAGCCGGCGTCAAGGAAGGTGCGTTCATCTGGGCTCCGCTGCGCATCATTGGCGGGACAGGCTCGCCGGGTAATCCGATGGTGCTGTACTAAGACCACTCGCGTCAACCTCGTAAAGAAAACCGGCGCTACCCGCAAGGGTAGCGCCGGTTTTTTATTCAGCATCAGTCGGGGAGACTGAAGTCAGCCGTTTATTGCTTCAGGCGCTCAACGAGGAACAGATACTCGGGCGCGCAAACAGGTGAACAGATCGACACCCATCCGTTGTCGTCGTTCAGAAAGCCGAACCAGACATCCATCGAATCACCCAGATCATTGGTCGCTTTCAGGTGTATCAGTCGCTGCGGCGGCTGGGCCTGTTTGTATGTACGTATCTTGCTGAACTTGGTCTCGTGCAGTTCGGCGATCTGTGCGGCAGCAACCTCTTCCGCCACCAGCTGTCGGAACACGCGCATGCCAGCGACCAGCTTCTTCGGCTTCGGCGCAAAAGCCGGAATGTAAGGACGGTCGAAATAACTGTTCGGGTAGCGCCACTGCCACCCTGCCGGATTCACAATGAATTGGTCACACTCCAGACGCGCATAAGGCTTCAGCAGCTCAGGGAAAGAATCGGCGAGGTGATTCTCGCAATCCGCCTCTTCTTCAGCTTCATGATTGTCAGAGTGCGCAAGCGACAGTAGAGGAGCGCAAAGCAGCAGCAACAGCAGCGGTTTTATTATTTTTTTCATGGCGAGTTCTGCGGTATTCAATGATGCCGCCTTCCATGGCGACCCCTGCCAGCATAACGTAAAACCGTCACGCGCCAACGCTGAAGTCAAAAAAAACCGCCCACCTGTCGGTGAGCGGTTTTTCCATCAGAAGATGATTACTGCGCGCGGCTTGAATCAGGCTGCGGCTTTCTTCGATTTAGCCGGCTTTGCCACTGGCATTGACATTGGGGAGAAATGATTGCTCATTTCGTGCAACTGGTCCTGGTACTTGTCATAGGCACTCTGGCTGGCTTGCAGGAATTTTGCATACGCAGCATTCGCATTGGCGAAATTAGACTTGAATGCCTCAACAAAGGTCTCGGTGCCCGTCGGAGCGGTCTTGGTCAGATCGTTGACCAGGGTGTTCATGTTGGCAGCGGCTTCGGCGACGCGCTCTTGGGCTGCCTTGGTCAGATCTGCCTGGGCCTTGGACGCGATCGCAGCCAGATGACGGCTGTACGAGACGGCCTTTTCAGCGGTCGGCTGTGCCTGCGATTGCACGACGACGAAAACACTCTGCATGTCCTTGGCGGCCAGTACTTCTTGAACGATAGCTGACGCCTCTTCCAGGGATGCCTTGGCAGTGGCGATATTCAGCTCAGCCAGCTCGCTCACGCTGAGCAATGCCTTCTCTGCGAGGTGGGACATGGTGTGGAGCTGCGCTTCAACCTGGGTCTTGGTGGCCTTCGACAGCTGGTCGACGTTCATGTTCATGGTTTTCTCCGGACTGTTAAATAATGATTAGTGTCGTTTCAGAACTTTTAAATAAACCCGTATGTTGCGGTGCAACGTCGCGATTGTATGCTCGGAATTTTCCGTGTCAAGGAATATTTTGTGCGTCGCAAAATAATAATCTATTTTGTTTTCAAAATAGATATTATAGATGCCATATTAGCATGTTTTTTCTTCGATTGGCCCTTGTTTTCCGGGGGGTATTAGCGATTTGAACATGCAACCGTAAGTCAGCGCCTCGGTTCGGGTCGCACTGCGTAAAACCAGAAAAATCGGCTAGATTATGGTTCTCGGGTACCCGACCCTCACACAAAAACAATCCATTGGCTCGCCCGAACAACTTGCCGTGAAAAAGACGATCGCCATCTTCATGCATCACCCGTTCTGCTCGATCGAATCTGTGAACGGTATCATTCAGGCGCTTTCCCCAGGTTACAACCTCCGCATTTTCACCAAGCACAAGGTGCCGGATGGCTTCTTTGACGATATCGACATGGTGGTCTTCCCCGGCGGTCATGGTGATGCCGGATCTTTCGATCATCTGCTGCGCGCGAATATTCACGAGGTAAAGAAACTACTCAAGCGCGGCGGCAGATACCTGGGGATTTGCATGGGGGCGTACTGGGCCGATTCGTATTACTTCGACATACTCGACGACACGCGCGTCGTTCAGTACATCAAGCGCCGCACGGCGGATATCCGCTCCTCCTACGGCACCACCCTGCCCGTGGTCTGGCGCGGCTCGGAGGAGCGCATGTATTTTTACGATGGCCCGACATTCACCGGCGGAGATTTCGAAAAGATCGCGACCTATGCGAATGGCGACCCGATGGCCATCGTGCAAGGATCGATCGGTCTGATCGGCTGTCATCTGGAAAGCGAGCAAAGCTGGTACCAGAAGAAGTACATGCAGGCACACTGGCATCACGGAGAGCAGCACAAGATGCTGCTGCAGTTCGTAGCAGACTATCTGCTAGAAGAATCTCAGATGGCCTTGTTCTGAGCCAAAGTGCCCCCGCTTTGGCGAGATACCTGATCAAGTGCGTTCTCGGCCCGTTCTCGGCGAATACCGTATTCCCCACGGCCGCATCATCAGCGGCGTCATCAATTGCTCAGCTTCCGTGCCAAGGCCAAGGCTCCAGCGCCGTTAGCCCAGCCTTGTCGCGCCAATCGATAATGGCCGGATGTTTTTTCAACAGAATGGTGATCGCTTCCACGTTTCCGGATTGAGCAGCGTGGTGCAGCGGTGTTGATCGAAGCTTATCTCTGATCGTCAGATCAGCGCCACGGTTCAAAAGCACTTCGGTAGCCTCCCCGTTGCCGTTGCGCGCTGCAAAATGCAAGGGCGTACGACCGCCCTTCGTTTGATGGTTGACATCTGCCCCCGAGTCAAGCAACGTCCTTATCATCTGGGCAGACCCAGACTCACATGCAAAGTGAAGCGCGGTACGACCGCCATGCGTTTGCCGATTGATATCTGCCCCAAATTCCAGCAGGATCCGAATCATGTCGACAGACCCAAACTCAACGGCAAAGTGAAGCGCGGTACGACCATTATCATCGGCGTGATTGACATCAGCACCAAGCGACAATAATGCTCGCAAAGTTTCAGCCGAAGTGCGCGTGCAAGCAAGGTGCAGCCAGGTGTTGCCATCGTAATCGGTACCGTTAACGCTAGCTCCGGCGGCAATCAGTGAATAGATTGCATGAATATCGCCTGCGAAAACTGCTTCGCCCAGGCTCAGCGGCTCGCTGTCAGACACTTTCGTCTTGGGCTCAGATCCCTGCTGGGAAGAGACTGCTGAATCACCAGTCCTCTCTTCTGACAAATGGACCCCTGCAGCGCTCTGCTGCCATTCGATACTCGCCTCGCTCTTCTGACGCGCATGCAGTCTTGCCGCGGGCAATGAACTGTCAGCTTGCTTAGTATCCGCTTTGCCCTGATTCTCTTGCGGAACCTCGGATTGTGCGTAACGCTGCTGTACGGTTGAATCGGCAGAGGAAGTGTTCGCGTTAGGTATCATGGATGCACTCTTTCAATCGTGATGAGAAACAGAGGTTCCTGCAACGATCGTCTCTTGCGGAACCGGGAACCTGCCAGAAGCAAGGTTATCAATCTCGCGATGCAGCAGATATATCACTGACCTATTGAGTGAAGCCGGTGTGCACTGAACTGCGGATGGGCTATGCCGTGTCGTTTTTTGCTACTCTGCCCGAGCAGACGACAGGATCTCTGCGGTTTACCAAGTAACGAGCATGGGGGCAGGACAAGAGAGAGGTGTGGTCTTCTTACTTCAATTTGGATTCCCAGATCAAAGCGGCTGAAACACGATCGCCGTGACATCGTCGCGCCGCATTTCGCTACCTTGCCATGCTGCGAGGCTGTCCTTCATGCGCTGAGCGATGATTTCCGCGCTCTCCCTGCGAGATGCCTGCAGCAACTCGACCAGTCGCCGGTTGCCATACGCCCGCCGACTTTCACCATCGCTGCCGATCTGGTCGGTAAAGCCATCGGACACCAGCACAAAAATACTGCCGGGGGAGTACTCGATTCGCTGCAGTGCCGGAGCTTCCTTGGGGGATTGCTGGTAGCCGAGCGACACTCTTGACGGATGAATGCGCTCGACTTCTCCATCCGGCCTCAGATGCAGCAACCCCAACTTGGCGCCGGCAAATTCCAGCACGCGATGCGCGCGGTCAATCCGCACCACCGCCGCGTCGCAGCCATCGTCGCTGTCGGCGTCGCTGGTGTGCTGATTGAGCCCGAGGCGCAATGCCTGATCGAGCGCCATCAACGCCGCAGAAGGATCAATATCCGGATCAGTCGCAAACGTGCGCTCCAACGAAGTACTGATCAGCACCGAGAGCATCGCACCCGGCACACCATGGCCGGTACTGTCCGCCAGTGCCAGCGCGACACGGCCCTCGGGGTCCGGCAGCGACACCCACCAGACATCGCCGCCTATCGTGTCACGCGGTTCCCAGATCGCGTGAATGGACGCGAACTGTCCGGCAAGCCGTTGCGAGCGCGGCAGCTGCGCCTTTTGCAGACGGCTGGCATAGGTGATCGAATCGACCACCATCTGATGCTGCTGCTCTGTTCTTGCCTTGCTCTCGCTAAGTTCTCGCGTGCGCTCGGCCACGGTCGCTTCAAGCATCACATTCTGGTTTTGTACCAGTTCAGATTGTGCGCGGATATTCTGGTTCAGCTCTTCCTGCAGCCACCGGTTCTTGCTGAATACGGCCAGCGCCATGATCAGCGCCTCGGCCGCCACGCCGATCGCCTGCGCGGTATTCGGATTCTGTATGAACAGTCCGAATCCGGATTTCGGAAGCAGCATGAAAGGCGACTGCACATTGACCAGGCCGAGAAAGAACACAAAGCGGAAAAAAATATACGGAGCCATCGCCAGCATGAAAAACTTTGCGATCCGCAGTCCCTGCCGGTAGCGAATGAAAGCACAGCCGTAGATCGTCAGGAGTACGGTCAGTATCATGCCCCACAGCGGCAGCCACAGCGCCTTCAGGCTGAGACCGTGATCGATGAACAGCACCACTATCATGTGCGCCAGCGTCAGCGCAAGGTACCAGTTGGTGAACCTGAACACCCTGGGCATAAGGGATTTCAGATCCAGAAAATTGCGGGCAAACAGGACGTAACCCATCGACTGACCATAGGCGAATACCGTGATCAGCACATGGGCGACCGTGATATGCCCAAACCGGACACCTTCGACATCGACATAGAACTCCATCAGCCGCATGCCGTCATGCACACGCAGGCTGGAAGCTGACAGCAGCGCAAACATGATCCACACCGCGTACATCACGCTGGTGCGATCCTTGTTCTGGAACGCGGAATACCAGCCGAAGATTGCCAACGCAAACAGCACACCGGCGAGTACGCCCTCCAGATGCAGGCCATAGCGGCGCAGCTCTAGAAAGCGGGCGTGATCGATGAATTGCACTGGCACGAAGCCCCCCTGAAAATTCAGGTTGGGCCGCAGATAACTGAGCACCTGCGTCCTCTCGCCACGCCTGAGCGTAAACACAGGCCACTGGCTGAGCTCGGCGCTGGATGCGCGAACAAAGGGATTGGTATCGACCAGCGGCGCATAAGTGCCCCACAAGCTGCCTGTCACGCGCAAGGTCTGCCGCTGCCCAGACGGGTAGATCAGATAGGTGCGCACCTCATCCCACTGCGGCGCGTCAATGCGCAACTCGCGGTCGACATCAAGCTTGCTGTCAAGCTCACTGATCACCCAGTAACGGCTGTGCTTGTTCAGCGGCCCGACTTCGGCGATGGGCTTGAACTCCGCAAGACGCTCAAGCGCGTCATCTGCGCTGAGCTTGCCGCCGGGATCCTCTAGGACTCGCGCCGCCTTATCGCTAAAGATGATGGGAGTCGCCGTATCCACCGATGCGGCAAACAAAGGCACGCACCAGAGCAAAGGCAACCACATGAGCAGGGACAGTGCTTTGCGGAGTGAAATTGACGTTTTTATCATTTTGATATTGTTATACGTCGATCATGGAAAGCCGCCAAGCATTCGCGAGCCAGCAATCTAGCACAGCACCTGATTGATTCCGACGCAAGGCTTGCCAAGCTTTTACAATACGCTGAATGCGCCGTTTCTTTTCGCAAGCGAATTCATTACCCACATCCGATCTCAGCCTGATGACTCAACCCGCAAGGCCGCTGCAAGGCCCAAAAACACGCCGCTCGCCACTCGTCCCCATTCTGATCGCACTGATCCTCGCCATCGGCGTCGGTGCGCTCGTCTGGTATCTGCAGACCCAACGCGAGAGTAGCAGCGAGGGCCCGGGCGGACGGATGTCGCGCAGACCGCCGGTGACGGTGGGCGTGGCCAAGGCAGAGAAGCAGTCGTTTCCGGTCGTTCTGGAGGCGCTTGGAACAGTGACACCGGTCGCCACCGCCACCGTGCGAGCGCAAGTCGCGGGCGTGCTGCAGCAGGTCTTGTTCAGCGAAGGACAAATGGTTCAGCGCGGACAAGTGCTGGCCGTGATCGATCCGCGTCCTTTTGAGATCGCGTTGATGCAGGCTACCGGACAACTGAAACGCGACGAGGCCCAATTGGAGAATGCGCGCGTGACCGAAAAACGCTACCGCACCCTACTCGCCCAAGATTCGATTGCGCAGCAAGAAGTCGATACCCAGGCCGCCTTGGTAAAACAATTGGAAGGTACCGTCAATGTCGATCGCGCGGCGGAGCGCAGCGCGCGGCTGAATCTGGAATTCAGCCGTATCGCGGCACCGATCACGGGACGCATTGGCCTGCGTACCGTCGATACCGGCAATCTGGTCGGTCCCGGCGATGCGAACGGCATCGTCAGTATCACGCAGGTGTCCCCGATTGATGTGGTGTTCACCCTCCCGCAAGATCGTATTCCTGATCTTCGCGCAGCCATTGGCAGCCAACGCGCGCCCTCGGTGATTGCACTGGACCGGGCGCGCTCCGCCGAGCTGGCCAGTGGCCGTTTCCTTGCGCTCGACAATCTGGTCGACCCGCAGACCGGCACGGTGCGTGCCAAAGCACGATTCGAGAATGCGAAAGCTCAATTATTCCCCAATCAATTCGTGAATGCGCGGGTGATGCTGCGTTCCATCGACGATGCGATCTCGGTACCCATCTCTGCGGTACGCAAGGGTGGCCATGGCGACTTTGTCTATGTGCTCGATCTGCAAAACAAGACCGTGGCCGTGCGCAATGTGAAGACGGGACTCTCCACGGTGGACCGCACACAGATTGTCTCGGGACTCGACGCGGGCGAGACCGTAATCACTGAAGGCGCGGATCGCCTCTCCGATGGCGCGAAGGTCATGCTGCCAGGCGATAAGCCTGCGCGCCCTTCAGGCGACAAGCGCGGTCATCGCGACAAGAGCGGCCACTGAGCGCTCGCAAGAAAAATCCTGAATGATTCTCTCCCGCCCTTTCATCCTCCGGCCGGTCGCGACCGCGCTGCTGATGGCGGCCATCGTGCTGGCTGGACTGATCGCCTTGCGCTTTCTGCCCGTGTCGGCGCTACCACAAGTCGATTTTCCGACCATACAAGTCCAGGTCGCGTATCCGGGCGCTAGCCCGGAAGTCATCAGCCAAACCGTGACGGCGCCGCTCGAGCGGCAGTTTGGCCAGATGTCCGGTCTCAAGCGAATGAGTTCTTCATCCGCCGCTGGCATCTCGAGCATGACACTGCAATTCGGTCTCGGCGTACGACTGGATGTGGCGGAGCAAGAGGTGCAGGCCGCGATCAATGCCGCATCGGCGCTGCTGCCGATCGACCTGCCTGCACCACCGACCTATGCCAAGATCAACCCCGCTGATGCGCCTGTACTGACACTCGCGCTGACCTCCGACTCATTGCCGCTGACCGAGGTGCAGAATATCGCCAACACCCGCCTCGCACTGAAAATCAGTCAGGTATCGGGTGTCGGTCTGGTGTCCTTGTCGGGCGGCCAAAAGCCCGCGATACGCATACAGGCGAATCCGCGCGCACTCGCCAGCGCCGGGCTGGGGCTGGATTCCTTGCGCACTGCGATTACCGCATCGAACGCCAACACCGCCAAGGGTACGATCGACGGGCCCTCACGCTCTTATTCGATCAATGCCAATGATCAGCTCGGCTCGCCCGAGGATTATCAGCGGCTGATCGTCGCGTGGAAAAATGGCGCACCGATACGGCTCTCGGATGTGGCGACCGTGGTTCCAGCTGCCGAGAATGTGCGTCTTGCTGCCTGGGCCAATCTGCAACCGGCAGTGATCCTGAATGTGCAGCGGCAGCCCGGCGCGAATGTGATCGACACGGTGGATGCGATCAAGCGACGACTGCCCGAGCTGCAAGCCGCGCTGCCATCGGCGATCCGGGTCGAGGTACTCAGCGACCGCACCGCCGGCATACGCGCGTCGGTTGAACACGTAGAGATGGAGCTGTTCATCGCGGTGGCGCTGGTGGTCCTGGTTATTCTGATCTTCCTGCACAATGCACGCGCCACGGTGATTGCGAGTCTGGCCGTGCCGATCTCGCTGATCGGCACTTGCGGCGTGATGTACCTGCTCGGCTACAGCCTGAACAACCTCAGCCTGATGGCGCTGACGATTGCCACTGGCTTTGTGGTCGATGATGCGATCGTCATGCTGGAAAATATCGCACGGCATATCGAAGACGGCGAGCCACCGATGACGGCCGCACTCAAAGGCGCGGGTGAGATCGGGTTCACAATTTTGTCGCTGACGATATCGCTGCTGGCCGTGCTGATACCGCTGTTCTTCATGAGCGATATCGTCGGCAGATTATTCCGCGAGTTCGCGGCGACGCTGGGTATCACGATACTGATCTCGGCGCTGGTGTCGCTGACGCTGGTGCCGATGATGTCGGCCCGATGGCTGACTCGGGAAAATGCCGCTGCCAGCGGAGGCTCTGCCGGCTGGCTGCAGCGCCGCTTCGATCACCTGCGCGATGCTTATGATCGCTCTCTGGTCTGGGTACTGGAGCATCAGGGACTGACATTGTTCACCGCAGTGCTGACGCTGGCGCTTACGATCGCGCTCTACCTGCTCATGCCCAAGGGTCTGTTCCCTTTACAGGACACACGTCAGTTGCAGGCACGAGTGGAGGCATCGAGCAACGTGTCGTTCGCGCGCATGGCCGAGCTGCAGCAGGCCGTGGCAAAACAAATCCTGAAAGACCCCGAGGTTAGCTCGCTCAGTTCTCAGGTCGGCGTTGGCGTGAATGAAAACCTGATGCTGCACACCGGCAGCATGCTGATCAACCTGCGGCACGACCAACGGGGTGATCAGCAGCAGGCCATGGACAGGTTGCGCGAGCTGGCCGCCGAGGTCCCCGGCGTCACGCTGTATCTGCAACCAACGCAAGACCTGACCATCGATGCCGAGCGCGGTCCGACGCCTTTGCGCGTATCGGTGGAGGGTGCTGACACCACGACCGTGAATCAGTGGGCAATGAAGCTTGCGCAATCTATGGATGCGCGCCCGGAATTACGCTCGGTGGTCACTGATGCCGGTGCGACCGGCCCTTCTGCCGTGGTGCGGCTCGATCGCGACAGCGCCGCACGACTCGCGGTGACGGCTGCCGCCATCGATGATGCGTTGTACAGCGCATTTGGTCAGCGCATCGTGTCGACCATCTTCACAGAGACCAATCAATATCGCGTAATCCTTGAAGCGCAACCTGGCACTGCGCCCTCGCCGCAATCGCTTGGCGACCTGCCGCTGCGTGCCGCCTCCGGCAAGTCCACCACGCTGTCCTCAGTCGCGAGCGTCAATGAACAGGCTGCACCACTGATCATTTCGCGTGCGGCGCAGTTTCCTGCTGCGATTGTCGGCTTTGATATGGCGAGAGGCATCGCACTGGGCGATGCCGTCAGTGCAGTGCGTGCCGCTGCAGCAGACATTGAATGGCCGGGATCGGTCAGGCTTAGTTTTCTGGGTGCGGCGGGTGCTTTCGAAGGCGCGCTCAACCACCAGCTCTGGCTGATCCTCGCCGCCATCGTCTGCGTGTATATCGTGCTGGGCGTGCTGTATGAGAGTTATGTGCATCCTTTGACGATACTCTCCACGCTGCCCTCGGCAGGTGTCGGGGCACTGCTTGCCTTGCTGATCGCCGGGCAGGATTTGGGCGTGATCGGCATTATCGGCATCATCCTGCTGATCGGCATCGTCAAAAAGAACGCGATCATGATGATCGACTTCGCAATCAGCGCCGAGCGCGAGCAGAACAAGACGCCGCAGGAAGCCATTCACCAGGCTGCGCTGCTTCGGCTGCGGCCTATTTTGATGACGACCTTTGCGGCCTTGTTCGCCGCGTTGCCACTGATGTTTAGCTGGGGCGACGGCGCGGAGTTGCGCCGACCGCTGGGCATTGCGATCTTTGGCGGACTGATCGTCAGTCAATTGCTGACGCTATACACCACGCCCGTGATTTACCTCGGCTTTGACCGATTGGGCCGTCGCTGGTTCGGCGCGCGCGTGAAGCATCGCCTGCCTGACGAGGCGGCGCAGTGAATCTCTCGCGGGTGTTTATCGAGCGACCGATCGGCACTACGCTGCTGACGCTGGCGATCGCGCTGCTCGGCATCGCTGCGTTTTTCGCGCTGCCTGTGGCACCCCTGCCACAGGCAGACTATCCGGTGATCTCGGTGAATGCCTCGCTACCCGGCGGCAGTCCCTCTGTGCTGGCTTCGAGCGTTGCCTCTCCGCTGGAACGGCGACTGGGTGCCATCTCGGGTGTGACCGAAATGACCTCCGGTAGCGGCAATGGCGGCACTGGCATCTCGTTGCAATTCGAACTGAACCGCAAGATCGATGCTGCCGCGCGTGAAGTGCAGGCAGCGATCAATGCTGCGCGCGCCGATCTGCCCATCGCGCTGCGCTCGAACCCCACCTACCGCAAGGTGAACCCAGCCGACATTGCCGTGATCGTGCTGGCGCTCACCTCCAAGACGCGTACCCCCAGCGAAATCTACGATGCGGTCTCGTCGGTGATTCAGCAAAAGCTATCGCAAGTGGAGGGTGTTGGTGACGTCGAACTGGGCGGTGCCTCGCTGCCCGCCGTGCGGGTGCAACTGCTGCCCTTCGCGCTGAACCTCTACGGCATCAGCTCAGAAGACGTCCGCGCAGCGATTCAGGCGAATGCGGCGAACCGACCCAAGGGCATCATCGAGAATCACGAGAAACGCTATCAGCTCTACACCGATACCGGCATGACGGTGCTGAATGCGGCGGCGTATCGTGAGCTGATCGTCGCTTGGCGCCATGGCGCACCGGTGAGGCTGTCGGATGTCGCCCAGGTCAGTCAGAGCGTCGAGGATATCAATGGGATAGGCCTGATCAATGGCGAGCCGGCTGTGCTGGCTTTTGTCAGCCGCCAGCCTGGCGCAAACGTGATTGAGGTGGTCGACGAGATAAAAGCGATCCTGCCCGAGCTGCGCGCCGAGCTGCCGCCGGACATCGACATGCGCGTCTCGTCCGAGCGCACGCAATCGATACGCACCTCCCTGCACGAGATCGAGCTTACCCTGCTGATCTCTCTGGTGCTGGTAGTGCTGGTGGTGAGCGCCTTCCTGCGCTCGGCGCGTTCCACGCTGATCCCGGCCGTTGCAGGCGTCGTCTCTATCCTCGGCACCTTTGCGGTGATGTATGTGCTGGGCTTCAGCCTGAATAACCTGAGCCTGATGGCACTCACAGTCGCCACGGGTTTTGTGGTGGATGATGCCATCGTCGTTTTGGAGAACATCACCCGCCACATTGAAGATGGCATGGAACGTTTCGAAGCGGCGCTGCGGGGCGCGCGCGAGGTCGGTTTCACGGTATTGGCGATCAGCCTATCGCTGGTCGCGGTCTTCATACCACTTCTGTTCATGGGGGGGCAAGTCGGCAGGTTGTTCCGCGAATTTGCGGTCACCCTCACAGCGTCGGTGCTGATCTCGCTCGTAATCTCACTGACCACCACACCGATGATGTGCGCCTGGCTACTGCGACGCGAGGTACCTTCGGCACACGAAAAGGGTCGGATCAAGCGCTGGCTTGAGCGTGGCTATGAAAAGCTGGAGCGATGGTACGCAATCAGCCTGGATGCCGCGCTCGCGCATCGATGGCTTGTGTTGCTGTCGCTGGCCGGTGTCGTCGCATTGAATGTGTATCTCTTCGTGACGATTCCCAAGGGTTTCTTCCCGCAGCAGGACACCGGACAGATGACCGTGGGCGTGCGTGCTGATCGCAGCATCTCTTTCACAGCAATGCAGGCCAAGATGCGGCAATTGGTCGATATCATTCGCAAAGACAAAGCGGTCGATACGGTGGCGGCGTTTGCCGGCGGCAGTCGTCCGGGCGGCGGCTACATGTTCATCAATCTCAAGCCGCTGGAAGAGCGCAAGGAACGCGGGCAAGACGTAATCAACCGGCTACGCCCGCAGCTGGCACAAGTCACGGGTGTGAGCGCGATGATGATACCGCTGCAGGATTTGCGTATCGGCACCCGCCGCGACGTCAATACGATTCAGTACACGCTCAAGAGCGACAACTTCGCCGACCTGCAGCAATGGACGATCAAGCTGGCGGAAGCACTGAAGCTGCGACGCGAGCTGATCGATATCGACCACGACATGCAGCAAACCGGTGTCGATATCTTTCTTCGCATCGATCGCGATGCCGCATCCCGACTGGGCGTGACCACGCGCGACCTCAACAATGCGCTTAACAATGCGTTCGGCCAGCGGCCGGTGGCGACCCTGTTCGCCGATCGCAATCAGTATCGGGTGATCATGAGCGTGAGCCCCGAGTATGCGAACAGCCCGGCAATGCTCAATGATATTTACGTGCCCGCGCGTGCTGGTGCAGTCGCTGCTGCGATCTCAGCGAATCCGGGATTACGCGATGTCTCGGGCGGTCAGGTGCTCAGTACCTCACCCTCGACCATGGTGCCGTTGTCGGCCTTCGCGTCATTCAGCGAGCGCGCAGCCGCCGTCTCGGTCAGTCACCAGGATGCGGAGCTGTCTGGCACCGTGAGCTTTGCCCTGGCGAAGGGAAAATCCATCAGCGATGCCGAGCGCGCAGTTAGAGAATCGGAGACCTCGATCGGCATGCCCGCCAATGTGCGCGGCAGCTTTCAGGGCACCGCGCGTGCTTACCAGGAATCGCTGGGGCGGCAGCCGTTGCTGATCGCGATGGCGATCATCATCATCTATATCCTGCTCGGCATCTTGTATGAAAGCCTGATCCATCCGGTCACCGTGCTATCGACCATCCCCTCAGCCGGTGTGGGCGCGGTGATTGCGCTGATGCTCTTTGATATGGAGTTCTCGATACTCGCGCTGATCGGCGTCTTCCTGTTGCTGGGCATCGTGATGAAGAATGCGATACTGATCATTGATTTTGCGCTGGAGGCCGAGCGCGCGCGTGGACTGACAGCCGTGGTGGCGATACGCGAGGCCAGCTTGAAGCGCCTGCGCCCTATTCTGATGACCACTGCCGCCGCTGCACTGGGTGCGCTGCCGCTGGCGATCGGCCTGGGCGAGGGTTCGGAGATTCGCCAGCCGCTGGGCGTGGCCATCATCGGTGGATTAATTGCCAGCCAGTTCTTGACACTACTGACGACCCCTGTGGTGTATGTGGCGCTGGATCGCTGGCGGCGTCGCAGCACGACGGAAGCCGATCTCTCTCGAGATGCGGGCGACGGCGGAATCGACATGAAAGCAGTGCGTCCCACATGAAAACAAGTACATCGACTTTGTCACACAAGCCGCTGATTCGAGTCAGCCTGTGCGCGTTGATGCTGGCCCTTGTAGCCTGCAGCATCGGGCCGACTTACCAGACACCCGCCGCACCCCTGCCCTCGCATTTCAAAGAAGCCGAAGGCTGGGTTGCCGCACGACCTGCTGATGCACTTCAGCGTGACGCCTGGTGGGAATTGTTCAGCGATCCACTGCTCAACTCGCTGGCCAGTAAGGTCAGCGTATCGAACCAGAACATTGCCGCAGCCGTGGCCGCGTATGCACAGTCGCGCGCCGTGGTGGGTCAGGCACGCGCCGGTTTGTTCCCCAGTGTCTCGCTGTCGGGCGCAATAAGAAGCAGTAACAGCATCACCAAATCCCAGGATGTGCAATTCAGTCTGGGCGGCACTTGGGAACCCGATGTCTGGGGCAGGCTCGAGCGAGCCGTGACCGGCGCACAAGCAAACGCAGAAGCCAGCGCCGGCGATCTCGCCACTGCCACCCTGGCTGCGCAGGGCGAGCTAGTGAGCAACTATCTGCTGCTGCGGCAGACGGACGAGCAGCGTCGTCTACTGGCGGTCGCGATCAAGGATTACCAGCGCGTGCTGGAAATCACACAGAACCGCTACAACGCCGGTATTGCACCCCGTACTGACGTGTTTCAGGCGCAGACGCAGCTTGCCAATGCGCAGTCCGACATGGAGGGCTTGCAACGCATCCGCGCGCAGCTCGAGCATGCCATCGCGGTGCTGATTGGCGAGCCACCGTCAGGTTTTTCCATCGCTCCGCTGGCGTGGACGCCGGTGGTGCCCGAGGTGCCGCTGGCCATTCCTTCGGAGCTGCTGCAACGTCGCCCCGACATCGCCGCTGCCGAGCGCCGCGTCGCTGCCGCCAACGAGCAGATCGGCATCGCCCGCACGGCTTACTTCCCCAGCGTGTCGCTCGGCGCGAGCGAAGGTATCGCCGCTGGCACGGTCGCGGCGTTGGCCTCCAATCCGGTGTCGCTGTGGTCGATTGGTGTGTCCATGACGCAGACAATTTTCAATGCAGGACTGGTGAGGAACCGGATCGCCGGCGCAGAGGCGGCCTACGATGCTGCGGTCGCGCGTTACCGACAAACGGTGCTGGGTGCTTTCCAGTCGGTTGAGGACCAACTGGTAGCCACGCGCGTGCTGGCGCAACAAGAGGTGTATCTGAATGAAGCGGCAAAGGCTGCCGGCCTGGCCGAACAACAGCAGCTGAACCGCTACCGTGCAGGACAAGTGAGTTTTCTGGAAGTGAGCGCCGCCCAAACTGCGGCGTTGAACGCACGCCGCGCGCTGGCGCAGCAGCAAGGCAATCGTCAGGTGGCCAGCGTCGCGCTGATCCAGGCGCTGGGCGGTGGCTGGACCAGCGAGGCGCTACGACAGGATGCCGCGCAATTCAAAGATCACAAAGATAAAAAATAAAACGGGACCCAGTAGATCGCGGGTCCCGTGCGCATGATCGCGGCGATGATCAGGAAGCCGCCTCCTTGAGCATCTTGCGTGCTTCCTTGAGCAACTTGGCGGCATCATTCTCGCGGCCTTCATCGTAGAGCTTCTGTCCTTCGGTGCGCAACGACTTCACTTTTTCCAGATCTGCGCCTTTCAGCTTGGTTTCGGGGAGCAGGGAATCAATGGCTTTCATCTCGCACACGGGAACGTTCGGGCAATGCGCAAAGGCGAGCGAAGCGGAACACAACAGCACTACGGCCAGCAGGGACTTCATGTTTGATTCCTCCGTAAAGGTGATTGGTCGGTAGAGATGGCGACGGATTCTATCGCCTGCGGCACGCGCGGCGGAGCTTTTTCGAAAAAAGATGGCTGAAAATAACAGAAAAGTCTGCGCACAGCGAGCGCGCAATTCACTCGTGGCGGATTATTTCTGCCCATCCCGGGTAGATTTTACAAAATATTAATGATTCGCTTGCCGGCGCCAAGTAGCGTTCACTTTGGCTTGAGGCGCCCTCATGTTCTCCGCCCCGGCGTCGATTCATTACCGAAATCCGGTATGCTTTTTCGAGTCACAGGTTCAATCCAGCCATGAGGCATCGTCACCTAACCCTGAAACGATCTCTAGCCGTCCTGCTGGCGGCGGTCTGCTGCCTGAGCGCGGCTGAGGAAGCGAAGCAGGGCTTCAAGGAAGCCCCACAGCGCCGGGTGCAGTCAAAGACGCAAAACGCCTATTGCGAAGAATCGAAGAGCTGGTACCGCGCCTGCTACCTGCCCTGCATAAGAAAGAGCAAATCACCCATCAGCCACGCGGTGAATCACTGCAACGCCAACTGCGAGAACGAGCTCGTGTGGCTTAACTATCTGTGCCGGCGCGATCCCTATCTGCCACTGGGGCCGAACTGAATCGCCGCCGGAGGCGCTGCTCAGTTTTGAGTCACGTTGGCGACGTTGTGATTGCCGGACTGGCTTATCGTCGATGTCAGATTGCTCCCGTTCTGTGAGACATTGGCCATATTCCCGAAAGACCCCTGACTGATGGTCGACCTGTTTTCTCCGGCGCCGCCGTTGATCTGGAACACATAGGCGGTGTTACCGCTGCCAGTTTGAGCGATCCATGACAATCCATCGCTTCCCTCCTGGCGGCTGCTAGCGGCATGATCAGTGCCCGACTGAATGATGGACGCCTCGAGCAAGTTACCGAACTGCGTCAGCGTCGCGCGATGCCCGGTGCCGTTCTGATCGATGATTGCCGTGTTGGTCTCAGCGGCCGTGCTGCCGTTGCCTGCCTGGGAGAGCAAAGCCACATTGAAAGACCCTGGCTGGCTGATGATACCGGTGTTAAAACTTCCTGATTGCGTTGCCGATGCCTCGTTGCCGCTGCCACCCGTATCCCCAGGAATCATGCCACCCTCGACGCCCTGGGTAATCGTCATGAACTGATCATTACCTGACTGAACAATCTTTGCGGCGTTGTCGTGCCCCGCGCCCACCGTGTTCAATGGGTTGATATAGGCCGACAAACCCGTTCCGTCGAATTGCTCAATCGTGCCCCGATTACCACTGGCTGTCTCGTAGATGCTCGCACCGCTGTGCGTCACATTACTCTGAATGATGGAGGTCGTATTGCCACTTCCCCAGATATAGGATTCACTGAGCACATGGTCACTCCCGATCTGAGTGATGGAACTTGTGTTGGCGTCGCCGTTTTGCGAGAGCTGCGCGCTCTCTTCTGCCATCGCGCAGGTGACAACGCTTGCGCACCCGGCAATCAGGGCCATGCTGATGATTCTTAGTTTCATAGTCTTCCATCCTCCTTTTTCAAACTGGGCCCGCACAGATCGCCGACCAGTCCAGCTGCCCTAATACTGAACCAGTGTTGCTCTTCCCTGATACCCCTCCTGATGAATGACTGCATCAGAAAAGCTTTTGTACTGCCGGATGTCGGCGTGATGCCCCCACCCGTCTTGCAATACGGTGGCGCTGATCTGAGTGCCAGATTGTGTGACGCTGGCGCTGTTGAGAACCCCATGCTGGATCAGTGATATCGTATTCAGTATCCCGTTTTGCGCAAGGGTCGCGGTGTTCAGTTCACCGCTCTGCTGTACCGAGAGCCGATGCAGACTGCCTGCCTGCCAGGCGCTGATGATGTGTGCGGCGCCCATTTGCTGAAGTAGACCGATATTGCCCTCTCCCAGCTGAGTCAGTGAGGCGAACTCCGACGATGCAAGATCCAACGCCGACGCCATGGAAGCCAGGACGGCAAGCCAATACCCGACAACACACTTCAGGACCTGCGGGCATGAATACATGGGATTACATCTCCTTCAGATAGCGTTGCACCAGCGGCGACTGCAAGTCAGCGGCCTGCCGGAGCGACCATAGCCCATCGCGCACGCCTTGCAAGATCAAGTAAATGACCGCCGTGTCGATCGCCTCCTGTACGCACATCTGCGCCGGTTCATTACGCGTAATGCCCGCCTCGAACTGCAGCAGATCTTTGAATGCGACAAAGCGAAATACACTTGGCCTGATCTCATAAGAAAAAATCGTTTTTGAAGTCGATATGCTGTTGAGCACCTGCCCAGTACGAATATCGACACTGCGCAGGTTGACTGTCACCTGATCCATTCGGTACTGCATCGATGCGCCCACACCCAGATAATTTGCGCCCGCGCCGCCGGTCCGGAGATTGTTTTCATAGGCGACGATGCCACCCTCAATGATCAGCGCGGCTGGCATCAGCTGCGGCAAGACGGGCGGCGTCGCTCCCTTCTCTGCCGGGACTTCAAGCGCGCGAATGATCTTCCGCTCGGTTAGCAAGTTCTGCAGATTCTCCCGCTCTACCGGAAGGTACCAGCCCGAGTCTTTCAGCGATTTGATCAGCATCGACGCTGCTCCCTGCGTCACCGCCGTGGAGAATGAGCTGTCAGGCGCGGGTTTGTACTGCCCTGTCTGATCACGCAAGCCATATACCGCCACGGCGACCTTGCCCTTGGGGGGAGGCAGTTGTGTCAGGTCACGGTGAGCGTCACTTCGCGGCTGCAAAATCGCACCAGAAAGCGGCGCGATGGGCGCGCGCGACACACAGGCGGCAAGTACGCTCACCACGCCCAGGAGAAGCGCATACCGGCTGATGCGCCTGGGCGACAGGCCATCGGAGAACTTCACTGACTGACCTGAAAACTCGTTGAACTGCCGCTCGCCTTGTCGGTTGTCTTGATCTGCAACAGACCGCCACCCAGATCGACGATCTCTATCTTGAAATCCCGTGTGTCCAGCGAGCCCGGAATCAGTTTGCCATCGCTGCCGATCACGCTGGACGCCGATGCCGTGGCAATCCGGCTGAGTATCGATCGCTGCAAAAGCTCATTGAACTGCTGCAGAGCGCTTTGTCCCGACAGGCTGCCGCCGACCGAGACACCTGCGCGTGGGGAGTCCTTGTAGTTATTGATCGCCTGCGCAGTCGCCAGCAGATTCGGGCCGTGCAGCGGATTGCCGCCAAATGCAGGATTCACCGGGACATAGACCATCTCGGTGGCCTGCACCTGCACGCACAGCGCCAGCGCGACGAACACTTGCCGCAGACAGCGCAACAGGGACGCAAACCTCACCACGCATCCCTCGCAAGATCTTTATCATTGTCGAGACCGGCATCAATCTCCGCCTGGGTGAGCCGCTGCCATAGTTGTTCGGCCGCCTGCTCACTCAGGCCCCGTATCAGTCCGCGCGCAGCGGGCAAAGCGAATTGCAGCAGCCGCTGACCTTCATGCTCGATCCAGATCACGCTGCCTGTTCTCGCCGATGGACGTTCACGTACGGTGATCAGGACACGCTCGCTGATGTACTTGTCGCGCCAGAGGGCGACGAAGTACTGAAAAAAATCCTGACCAGCCACAGTCACGGTCTGTCCCAGGACCATTCCCTCATCGAGCCCATTAGCGCGTGCATCGACCGCCGGACTCGCGAGCAGCAGAGCGACAAAGCAGACGCCGAACGAACGACAGACAAAATCACTGCGCATCCATTTCTCCGGGCAATCAATGAACGGCGGTGAAGATAAGTGATACTTGGTTCTGATTCCAGAAGGGCAGCTGGCTATCAGCGATTGCCTTGAACTGGATCAATCTCTCAGTGCAAAGAATCGCAGCACGGTCAGGCGAATGATGCGCTCAGTCGGCTACGGATGCTTTCGTGCACTTGCCCTGAAAATTCTCTTCGCGTGTCAGGCCAGTCCTCTTTTTTTCCAGCGTGGCGACATGCTCGACCGTCATGACCTCCCGGTGGATGGTGAGCGATTCGTGAAGAAAGGTATCTTCGTCGTCAAGCGAGCGAATGCAGGCGATCTTGTCTTTGCGCCAGGTGTGGCAGGTGTAGCCCTCCAACTCGTGCAGCTTGAATACGTAGCGCCGGGCTTCGTCGCGCGATGCCTCATCAGCCGGTTCATGCGGCTTTTTGGACAGGGTCTCCACCGTACCGCGGCACTCCAGCGTGAGCTCGTAGTCATCCTGAAGTCCGCAAGCGGTGAGCGACGCCAGCGCGACCAGCAGGCTTGACAGACGCAGATAGGAAGTCGGAAATATCATTGGCGATGCGGGCAGTATCTGCCGAAGTTTTATTTATTCGACAAGCCCTCTCGAGAGATGCCCGCCAGCGGCCATCATACGCTGCCCGACAGCGATGGAGCGCAGGAACTCATCCTTTGCTAAGATCCGCCGATAATAAAGACTCGACCAGAAATCCATCTCCACCCTGCCGATGGGGGAACAAACCATGTCCGACGAATTACAAGTATTCCGTGGCGATCGCCCAACCGAAGAGGCCGAAAGCGCGCCCAAGGCACCGGCCAAGCCCAAGGCACCGGCCGTCATTTCAAAGAACAATCTGCCTGCGGCCGAGCCCGTTGGCGACCTGCCCGAAGCCGTCAGTGTGGAAGAGCCGGTTGCAGAGGCGCTTCCCGAGATCGAGCCCGGCCCGGTCAACTTCGAGACCGAACCTGAGCCCCCGTACAATTTCGAGATTGATCCCGACAGCCTGTGGAGCATGCCGGAAGCGATGCAGGAGCGACTGTCCAACCTGAACTCCACCGTGGCGGTGATTCATCAGCAGCTTGATGATCAGGAGCGGGACTCTGCCCGCATCGCCAAGGCCTTGCGCGCGCTGCAATAAGTGCGGCAATAAGTGCTGCAACAAGCGCTGCGGCAGTAGCCCCCCTGATTACTGTTCGCAGGCGATCGCCATCAACCGCGCCTCTGCGCTTTGCTGCGCTGGCGACTTCCACTCTCCTACGAGCGACTGTTCGGCCACCATCGGGCCCGCACCCATGCCACCGGCCATCTGCTGATAACTGAGCACACGCATCAGCTCTTTGCGGCAATTGACCTCCGTCGCATAAGTCACCGAACGATGAGGCTTACCGTCGATACCCGCCGTTTCGGCCCGAAGATCATGCAAATCCCAGATGAAGGCCGTGCCACTCATCAGCAGTACGCGCTCTTTGTCGTAATACCGGCTCAGGTCAGCGCTTTGTGCGTAGCGTACCCAGTTCTCGGCAGTCGCGGGCAACGTAGCGGCAAGCAGCGCGATAGTCATCAAAAGCTTCATTGAAAACTCCAGTCAGGGAGCCCGTGTAAGAAATAGGAAGGCCGCGAAGATCTCGGACGCTGAGTTTTCATTCGCGGTAAAAAGGGTTCCCAGTGTGACGACGGGAACCCTTTTTATCTTTGCGTGCGCCGTGCAGTGGCGTGTTATTGCCCCAGCTTGTAGCTCACCGTCTGATGCAGCACATAATCGATAGGCTTGCCATTCGCGGTCGCGGGAGCAAACTTGAATCGCTTTACCGACTCCGCAGCTGCCGTGTCGAGATCGGTATAGCCGCTGGAGTCGATGATACCGACCGCGCCCACGGTGCCATCGGCCTTGACGGTGATGGACAACACGACGCTGGTCTCATTAGCCATTGGCGGCACATTGCTGACCAGTGAAGGGGGGACGACCTTGGGCGGAGTGACCGGCGAGACCGGCGCAGCCGACTGCGCGGACGCTGGCGCCGTGTGCGAATGCTGGTTTGAGGCGCATCCTGCCAGACTGAGCATGCTTGCCAACAAGGTAATACAAATCCCGCTTGCGATTTTTCTGGACATCGGTAGTCTCCCGAAAACCGGTTTATTGAATTTTTTAAATAACGCGTCTTCCCCGAAAAAGCCCGCAAACTATATCAGCAATTCGATAAAAAAATTCCGAAATGAAATTTACATTGTTTATTTGGTAATAATATTTTGAGTAGATAATGAGCGCAGCAGAGGCGACGGATTAACATCGCATCTGACTGCGCAAACAAGGAGATTGAATTGAGTCTGGAGAGAACCGCCAAAGCCCTGAATGCTAGCCTGAGGGCCTTGTCCAAGCCGGCGAATGAAATGAGCTCGCAAGAGATTGCAATGCTGCTGCTGATGGCCTCCAAATCACTGACGGAGTACATCAGCTTCTCCAACTCGCTGGTGGATATCACCACCGATGCCTATATCGAGAGCAAGGAAATTCTGGCGATGACCGAGGTGTTCAATGAACTGATCCTCTACCTGTCACGGGCGCGAACCTATGCACCCCTGTCAGAGAATTCGCTGATCGAGACACGCACGCTGAATGAGCTCAGGGATTTGCTGGTGACGCTCAAGCAAGAGGTCGATCAGCAGCAAACCGTCTGATTGTCAGGCGACCCCACTAGAGCCGCTCTTAGCGCCAGTCTGCCCGCTCATACTGAATGAACCGGCCATCTTCCCACAGCCCCTCCATCGGCACGCGATCCTGAGCAAAGCTGAACGTGCCTCGGCCGTGGTAACGGCCATTCACAAACTCACCTTCGTATTTTTCACCGTTAGGATACGCCATCGTCCCTTTGCCAGTGATCTGGTCGCCAGTGAAGTCGCCACTGTAGACGCGACCATCGGCAAATTCATACGTGCCCTGACCATGGAAATGATTGTTTATGAAACTGCCTTCGTAGCGTTCACCACTACGGAAGCTATACGTACCCTGCCCCTGCCGAACGCCTTGCTCAAAGTCGCCCTCGTAGCGGTCGCCATTTCGGTATAGCCAGACGCCCTTGCCAGTGATCTTGTCTTTCGCATACTCGCCAACATATTTCTCGCCGGTTGCGAAACGATACTCACCCTGTCCGTGTTTGGCGCTATCGTTGAATTCACCAACGTAAACATCGCCGTTGCGGTAGGCATGCGTACCGTGTCCGGTGATCCTGCCCTGAGTGAATTCGCCGCGGTATTTCTCGCCATTGGCAAAGCTCAGCGCGCCCTGACCGTTCTTCACATCGTCGAAAAACTGGCCCTCGTAACGACTGCCACTCGGGAAGGAGTACACACCCTCGCCATGCTTGAGACCATTCCGCACATCGCCGACATAGTTGTCCGGCATTTTTGGCGCGGGGGGCGGCGGTGGCGGCGGCGAGGCGCAGGCGGAGAGAACCAGGGCTGCAGCGGTCAGGATTGCATGGGTCGTTTTCATCATTCGGTTCGGCTCGTTTGTTAACGAGTCAATAATAATAATTAACCAATTGATGATAAACAGAATAACTCGCGAACTTTAATTTTTCAGGTGTAAATTTCCAAGTAGGTAACTGTGCTAGTATTTGGCCGCGTTATTTGAGCTGATTCAGTGTTGATTCACTCAAATTTTTTTCGATTTTGATGCCAGATCCGAGACAAAGCATAAATAAAATGAAAACGATGAAAATGATCAAAACGCTTTTCACCGTTGGCTGCTTCCTGCCGGCGCTTGCCCTTGCTGATGGCATGCAGGGAAATGGATTGACCTATGACTACGTCGGCATCGGCTATGCGCAAGTGCGCCCGACGACGACCCTGCGCGGCAGTCTGATGGGTATCACGCTCGAAGCAAGCAAACTGGTCAATGAAAACTTTTTTGTGCAAGGAGCCTACCTCGACACCTCCGCAGAGAAGTGGAAATTCCGTGGTATCGAATTCAACACTGACTGGGATTACAAGCAAACGCAAATCAGCGTTGGCTACCGGCAGGCACTGAAAGCAGACACCGACTTGATCGCGACAGTGGGTTTCGTCAACGGAAAATCACGAATCGAACAAGTGACCAATACTAGCGACAGGATATTTCCCGTTACCGTTGGAGTGAAATCGCGCTTGACCGAGACACTGCAAGGCAGCGCGGAGGGGTTAATCGTGGAAGGAAATTTCGGCTACCTTCTTAACCTTCAGTACAAGATCAGCGATATTTACGCTCTCGGCGGCTACCTCAGGCATGACAAGGACAGCGATCTGTATGCGCTCACCGTAAGATTGCTGTTCTGATCTGTTTTACTTCAGTTTTCGCTCGCACTCCATTCTCACCTGCTCGCGCGCCTTGATATAGGCGCCGCGATCGCCACCATCGGCGGGCAGCTTTCTCTCCAATCCCTGCTTCATGCAGGCTTCCATCGGATCGACTGAGCAAGCACCGAGAATGAGCGCGAGTAAAAAAGCTCCAACTCGTTTCATGATCACCCCCCACTACGGATACGCATCGCTCAAGCGGTAGTCAGACGCCCTCGATGCACCATCTGGTACAGCATCGGCAAAACCAGCAAGGTCAATAGCGTTGATGAGAGTATCCCGCCGATGACCACCGTGGCCAGGGGTCGCTGCACTTCGGCACCCGTTCCAGTCGCGATCGCCATCGGCAAGAAACCCAGCGAGGCGACCAGCGCCGTCATCAGCACAGGACGCAAGCGAGTCATCGTGCCCTCTCGAATCGCATCGTCAAGCGACAGCCGCTGCTCTTCCAGGCTGCGAATGAAAGAGATCAGCACCAGCCCGTTGAGGACGGCAACCCCCGACAGTGCGATAAAACCCACTGACGCCGAGATGGAAAACGGAATGTCACGTAGCCAGAGCGCCAGCACCCCGCCCGTCAGCGCAAACGGGATGCCGGTGAACACCAGCATGCCATCGCGGATATTGCCGAACATCGCAAACAGCAGCACAAACACCATGAACAAGGCCACAGGCACGACCAGCTTCAGGCGCTCGGTGGCCGATTGCAAGTTCTCGAACGCGCCACCCCAGAGCGTCCAGTAACCGGTCGGCAGCTGCACCTTCTGCAAGGCCTGTTCGGCCTCGCCGACGAATGAACCGATATCCCGGCCGCGTACATTGGAAGTGACTACGACACGCCGCTTGCCATTCTCCCGGCTGATCTGGTTCGGTCCGGGCGCCAGTTCCAGTGTCGCGATCTCGGACAGCTGTATGAAGCCGCGACGGTTCTGGCTGTCCGCTACCGGCAAGGTGATGGGCAAACGCTTGATCGCTTCCAGATCGGTGCGCAGAGTCTCGGGCAGACGCACGATGATCTCGAAACGACGGTCGCCCTCGAACAGCGTGCCAGCGGTCGCGCCACCGACGGCCGCAGCCACCACGTCCTGAACTTCGGTCACATTGAGCCCATAGCGCGCGGCCTTCTGCCGATCGACATGCACGGTCAGCACGGGTAACCCGGTGGTCTGTTCAACCTTCACCTCAGAAGATCCAGGTACATGTCGCAGCACCGCCGCCGCATCTTCGGCCAGCCGGTGTAGCGTATCCATATCATCGCCAAAAATCTTGACTGCGACATCGCTGCGCACACCGGAAATCAGCTCATTGAAGCGCAGCTGAATCGGCTGAGAGAAATCATAGTTATTACCCGGGATCTTCCACACCGTTGCGCTGATTTCTTGTAGCAGCTGGTCGCGACTCTTCGAGGGGTTTGGCCATTGCTCGATGGGTTTGAGCATGATGTAGCCATCCGACAAACTGGGCGGCATCGGATCGGTGGCAATCTCTGCGGTTCCGATACGGGTGAACACACGCTCAATCTCGGGGAATTTCTGTTTCAGTGTGCGCTCGATATGCTTTTGCATGTCGACTGCCTGCGACAGACTGACGCCCGGCGCACGTATGGTCTGAAATGCGAGATCGCCCTCGTTTAGATTGGGCACGAACTCACTGCCCATGCGCGTCATCAGCAATACACTGAGTACCACCGACACAGCGGCGAAGCTCAACACAACGGGTTTAGCTGCCATGGCCTTGTCATAGACCGGGCCGTACCAGCGGCGCGCAGCGGCCATCAGAAAGTTCTCTTTCTCTTGTACGCGGCCAGTGACAAACATGGCCATGGCAGCGGGCACGAAGGTCACGGACAAAATGATCGCTCCGATCAGCGCGGCGACGACGGTAAAGGCCATGGGATGGAACATCTTGCCTTCGACACCAGACAAGGAAAAGATCGGCAGGTAAACCACCATGATGATGAACTGACCGAACAACAGCGGCCGGCGCGACTCTTGCGCCGCCTCGAATACTTCTGCAAATCGCTCTTCACGCGTCAGCGGCCTACCCAGCTTCTGCTGCGCATGCGCTAGCCGTCGTATGCAATTCTCCACGATCACCACCGCGCCATCAACAATGATGCCAAAGTCCAGCGCGCCCAGACTCATCAGGTTTGCACTGACTTGATACTGGACCATACCGGTGAAGGTAAACAGCATCGACAGCGGTATTACCGCCGCCGTAATGATCGCCGCGCGAAGATTACCCAAAAAAACGAAGAGCACAACGATCACCAGGATCGCGCCCTCGATCAGGTTATTGCGCACTGTGCTTATCGCCTTGTCGACCAGGTTGGTGCGGTCATAGACGGTGATCACATGCACGCCCTTGGGCAGATTGCGATTAATCTCGGTCATCTTGCGGTCGACCGCCTGCGACACCACACGGCTGTTCTGCCCCATCAGCATGAACACAGTACCCAGCACCACTTCACGGCCATCTTCGGTGGCCGCACCTGTGCGCAGCTCGCGACCGACGGCGACCTCACCCACATCGCGCACCCGTACCGGCACGCCATTGACGTTCTTGATCACGACATCGCGCAGATCGTCCAGCGTGCGCAGCTGGCCGGGAGCACGCACCAGATACTGTTCACCACGTTTCTCGATATAGCCCGCGCCGGTATTGTGGTTGTTGCGATCGACAGCAGCCACCAGATCGGATAGCGAGACGCCGAGCGAAGCGAGCCGCTCGGGATTTGGCGCGATGTGATACTCCTTGACGAAACCGCCGATGGAATTGATCTCGGTGACACCGGGCACATTTCGTAATTGCGGCTTGATCACCCAGTCTTGTATCTCGCGCAGCTCAGTGTCGGTATAGCTGCTGCCATCTGGCTTTCGCGCCTCTTTGTCGGCTTCCACAGTCCACAGATAGATCTCGCCCAGGCCGGTAGCAATGGGACCCAGTGCCGGTGTCAGTCCCGGTGGCAGCTTATCGCGCGCCTGCGAGATACGCTCATTGACCAGTTGTCGCGCGAAAAAAATGTCGGTGCCTTCTTCAAAGATCACCGTCACTTGCGAGAGGCCATAGCGCGACAGCGAGCGCGTCTGCTGCAAGTTGGGCAATCCCGCCATCACGGTTTCGATTGGAAAGGTCACGCGCTGCTCGGCCTCCAGCGGCGAATAGCCGGGCGCCTGCGTGTTGATCTGTACCTGCACATTCGTGATGTCGGGTACGGCATCGATGGGCAGGCGCTGGTAGCTATAGATGCCTGCCATCGCCACGCCTATGGCGCCGAGCAAAATCAGTAGCCGCTGCGCGATGGAAAAGCGTATCAGTCTCTCGAACATGATCAGGTCATCCCGCTCAGTAGCCGTCTTCAGAAGCGAGCTTGGACAGCTCGGACTTCAGTATGTAACTGCCCTTGCCGGCGTAACGAGTGCCCGGCGGCAGGCCCTCGATGACTTCAATACTCCGACCGTCAGTCATGCCGAGCTTCACCGCGCGCGGAACGAAGCTGTTCTCATTGCGAATGAAGACGACAGGCTGCGTGCCCAGCGTTTGAATAGCCTCGCTGTCGACAGCAACGGGGACTTGAACCTCGGAAGCGTTCACCTCCGCGGTCACAAACAGACCAGGACGCCAAGCGCCTTTGGGGTTAGCGAGCAGGATGCGCGCCTTCGCCATGCGTGTTTGCTCGCCCACCAGCGCTCCGACAAAGGCCACCGTGCCCATCGCCTTTGCCTCGAAAGCCGTTGCGCGCACGGTTAGCTGACCTCCGACACGCACATGGGGCAAATCCTTTGCGGGTATGTGCACCTCGGCCCAGACGGTCGAGAGATCCGAGATGGTGAAGATCGGCGCGTCCTCTTTGACTGATTCACCGATGCTCAGATTACGCTCGACCACCAGACCGTCATAGGGCGCGCGCAACTCGAAACGATTCAGCCCCCGCTCACCCGTGTTCGCCCCGACCGCTGCGAGTTTCTGCCGTGCGTTCTCCAGCTCGAGCTCAGCCTCTTGCACCGAATGCTGCGCCTGAAGATAGTCTTGCTCGGCGCTGATCTTTTGTTCCCACAGACGCTTTTCGCGTGCGTAAATCGATTGCGCATGTTCCAGTCTGCGCTCTGCCGCTTTGAGCGCCGCGCGCTGCTCGGAGATCATCTGGCTGGAGAGCACGGCAAGCAATTGACCTTTCTTCACGGTCTGCCCCGTCGACACGAGTACGGAATCTGCCACACCGGGCACGCGGGGTACGACATGCACAGTGCGGTCGTCATTGAGCTGGATCTCACCGGGAAATTGCAGCACCGTCGCAATACGTGCAGGTCCGGCGGCGCCGATCTCTATCGATGACGCCTTGATCTGCTCATCGTCCATCACCACTTTGGGCTGCTCGCGCTGCGCCGGCTCGGCCGATTTCTGTACGCCACCAGGCCCATCATCATCGAAGGGATTATTGTCTGCGCCCTTGTCCGACAGCAGTATCATCGCGGCCAGCAGCACACCGACTGCGATAATCACCACGATGGCCAGCCACTGCCCCTTGCTGATGCCCTTACCGCTCCCGAGTCCCGGTTCATTGAATTTCATGTTTATTCTCTCGATGATGAAGTCACAGGATCGGCACTGGCCTGCCCCAGCAGACTCTCCAGCTCTGTCTGTGCACGATGAAACGCCGCCAGCGCCGTCAGGTACTGCGATTTGGCACTGAAATAGGTACGCTGCGCATCAAGTACCTCAAGGAAGCTGAACTTCCCGTTTTCAAAGCCGATGGTCGCCGCTTCATACGCAGACTGCGCACCGGGAACCAGATCCTTGCGCAGCAGCTCCACCTCGTCGCGCCGTGCACTGACGCGCTCGAGTGCTTGCAAGGCTTCGCTGGAGAGGCTCACGCGCACGGCGCGCAATTCTTCGCGTGCCTTATCCTCGCGACGCAGCGCTTCCAGCAGATTGCCCTGATTGCGATTGAACACGGGCAGCGGTACTTTGACGCCAACCAGCACCTGATCACCGCTGAGGGTCTCCTGGCGTTTCA
>RGFZ01000211.1 GCA_010024875.1 Oxalobacteraceae bacterium
CATATCGGGAATGGCATGGCGACGCATATAGCAAGGCTTCTCTGCCATCGCCGGAATGTAAGAAGACAAACTCACGTCATGCGCAGAGCGTTGAATTGAATACAGCACCCGCGAGCGCGACATGGATACCGACGTAAGCGGCTTGCTGTTGGCCCAACCCGCAGCGAGCATCTGTGGCACCTGATGCGGCTGCGGCAGGCCTTGCGCTTTATCGCCATCCTCACGCTCGGCGATTAGCAGCAGATTCGTATGTTCAGTCACCAGTTGGTAGCGAAGAGCAAGCGCAGTCGCTGCTTCGGCAGACCCGGCGCCACGCAGGCGGCGCGCACCAACCAAGCGAGCCAAGGTGGGGGCTTCTGAGAGAGGCCAAGCTGCATCACCCATCGTGCCCGATACAGCCATCTCATCCATCTCAGCCACGCCTACACCCAGGCTACCCAATCCGTTACCCGAAACTGTAGGCTGTGTAGCAGGTTGGCTGGCTAGCACGGCAGCTAGATGAATCGTCTCGCCCGGGTACAGCACTTTCGGTGCGGGTGATTGCCACAGCACTGGTGCATGCCAATCCACTGCAAGATCAGCCACCACACCCTGGCGCATCCGCATCACCATGCGCTGCATGGCAGCGGCCATATCTTCATTGGGCGAGACCAATTCACACGCCCCGTCGCTATAGGCAGCAATATCGCGCAGCAAACTCTCAGCCGGCGAGCTGCCTACGCCAATGGCAAATACGCGGTGGTTGGATTCACGCGCTAACTGAATCGTGCTCTCGATATCCCAGATCTCGCCATCGGTAATCACCAGCACATTCACCGGGCGCTCACTGCGCTCAGTCTTGATGTTGAAAGTATCGACCAGCGCGCTGTTCATCTCGGTGCCGCCCATATCGGCATCGGTACCTTCAATTGCCTCACGTAACGATGAAGCTTTGAACTCTGGCGTGGCAGCCGTCATGCACCCAATCACCCGCTTGGGTTGATTACCAAAGCGGCTAAATGACACCACATCAGCAGAACTCAACAAGGGCATCAAAGCCATCAAGCCTTTTTTAGCCAAGGCCATACTCTCGCCACCCATCGAGCCCGAGCAATCCACCAAGACCTTCAACTGAATCTCACACGCGCTAGCAGAGGCCTCTGCTGATAGCGTGGGTGTAATACTCAGCAGTGCAGGGAACTCTTCGCCGTCTTGCGTAAGGGTTGCCACCTGCTGCTGCGGTACCTGATCAATCAGCAGCACTACATCTCGGTCTAGAA
>RGFZ01000212.1 GCA_010024875.1 Oxalobacteraceae bacterium
TTGAGCATGCGCGTGCGCGTCTCGAGTGCCACTTGCTCGGTCAGTGTGCGCACGGTGCCGCCGCCGCGTGTCTGGTCGCCGATATAGACCGGTGCCACTTGGGCATCAGGCCCCTTTGCGCGCTTCACCGCGCGGCTGATACCGCCCAGCGTGTCGAAGTAAGTGTCGATCGTGGTCACACCGACTTCCACCGAATCGAGGTTCTGATAAGCCAGTTCCACGCGTGCGAGCACGCTCTTCAACAGGTCTCGGCCAGCTCGTCTTCATCATCCCAGCGGCTGCAGTCGATCAGATGATTCACGTTCGCGCCATACGCACCCTCGGCATTGCCGAACACGCGCAGCGCAGCCGTCTCCATGTCGCAGCCCTGCTCCTGCTGATAAGCCAGCGCATGCTTGCGAATGAAATTGTGCTCTTCAGGTTCATCGGCACTCGCGGCCATCAGCGCGGCTTCAGCCAGCATGCGGATTTGCAGCGGCAGCAGATCGCGGAAGATGCCCGACAACGTAATCAGCACATCCACTCGCGGGCGACCAAGTTCTTCCAGCGGTACCAATGAGGCACCTGCCAGCCGACCATAGTTGTCGAAGCGGGGACGCGCACCCATCAACGCCAGCGCCTGCGCAATCGGTCCGCCTTCGCTCTTGAGGTTATCGGTACCCCACAGCACCATCGCTATCGATTCCGGGAAACTGCCGGTGTCTTGCTGATGACGTTCCAGCAGGCGCTCGGCCTGTCGTGCGCCATCTTTGACGGCATAGGCACTCGGCAAGCGGAAGGGATCAAAGCCGTGCAGGTTACGACCTGCGGGCAGGATCTCGGGCGTGCGCAGCAAATCGCCACCCGGTGCGGGACGTACATAGCGACCATCGAGCGCGGCCAGTAGGCCGTCCAGTTCATGCGACTCATGCATCAGCTCGCTCGCTGCCGCCAGCTTGGCCAGCAAACTGAAGTGTTCCTCCGACAGGCCAGCAGGCTGCGCATCGCCCGACAGCATGGCCTCGATAGCTGCTCGCAACTCGGGGGTGACCGTCGCCTGATGCGCGGACTCGGCGATCGCTACCAGCATGTCGGTGCGCTCTTCCCGTGTCGGTGCTTTACCCACGATGTGCAGGCCATGCGGTATCAGGGTGTATTCGAGTTCCAATACGGCGTCATTCAGCGCAGCAATCACGGTGTCACAGTGCTCATCCCAGGCCGGCTCGCTCTTGGCCAGTTCCAGCTCGCTCGCCTGCGCTTGTATTAGCGCGGCGAGTTC
>RGFZ01000213.1 GCA_010024875.1 Oxalobacteraceae bacterium
CATCGTGAACAGCAAGTCCGCATAGGTGTCGCCTTGCGGTGCGTGCATCACGTAATGCACATCCTTCATCGCGGTGGCGATGCGCATCGCGCCAATATGAGGCGGGCCTTCGTAGGTCCACAGCGTCAGCTGCATACGGCCTCCTGTGAGGTTCGGGTAGACAGCTTTTCTCGGCGCAGCAACGGCCGGGCAAACAATTCCGCCAAATCGGCGCTTTGCTCATAGCCGTGCACGGGCGAGAACACCAACTCGATCGCCCATTTGGTGGTGAGGCCTTCCGCCTCGAGCGGATTGGCGAGCCCCAGTCCGCACACCACGAGGTCGGGGGCTTGCGCGCGGCAGCGGTCGAGCTGCTTTTCGACATCCTGCCCTTCGGACAGCACGGTATTCGAAGGTAGCAAGGCCAGTTCATGCTTCAGATGTTCACGATGCAGATACGGTGTGCCGACTTCGGTCAGATGCATGCCAAGCTCGCGCGACAAAAAGCGGGCGAGCGGTATTTCGAGTTGGGAATCCGGGAAAAAGAAAATCCGCTTGCCTTGCAAACGCTCACGATGACGCTCCAGCGCACGCTGCGCACGCTCGCGCGAGACTTGCGTTGCCTGCGCAAAGCGTTCTGCCGGTATGCCCGCACTGTGCGCCGCTGTGCGTAGCCATTCGGTTGTGCCCTCGACACCAAAAGGAAACGGCGCCACCAGATGCGTTGCGCCGCGCTCAGTCAACGCGCGTGCGGTCTCGCCCAGGAAAGGTTGCGCCAGCAAGAAGCGCGTGTTTTTGCCCACCGAGGGAAGACTGCGCGACGACCGTGGCGGGAAGAATTGCACGCCCTCCAGTCCCATCGCTGTGAACAGGCGCGCGAACTGATCTTCAACCACGTCGGGCAAACAGCCCACCACCATCAGTGACGGTGCATCAGATTCGGACGGCGGCAGCTCCGGTACCAACGACGCGAGGCAGGCATCCTCGCCCTGCGTAAACGTGGTCTCAATGCCGCTACCGGAGTAATTGAGTATGCGCACCTGGTTCAGGTATTCGCGCGAGAGCCGCGCGGCGGCGCGTGACAGATCCAGCTTGATGACCTCAGACGGGCAGGAACCCACCAGGAACAGCATCTTGATGTCTGGTCGGCGGCTCAACAGCTGACGCACCACGCGATCGAGTTCTTCATTCGCATCAGCGATGCCGGCGAGGTCGCGTTCATCAATGATCGCGGTACCGAACCGTGGCTCGGCAAAGATCATCAC
>RGFZ01000214.1 GCA_010024875.1 Oxalobacteraceae bacterium
TTCGGTTTCGAAATCACCATGTACATCGCTAACCGTTAATTCGGAAAGCTGGCAGCCTAGCCTCGTGCCTGGCTGCTCACGAGAGTTTTTAAAAAAGGGCGACCCGATGGTCGTCTTTTTTTACCCCATATTATTATCAATTAAGTAATATTTTTGGCCGCATCGACCAATCCTACTTATCTATTTGCAAAGCCGCCCGTTTTTGTGCGGTGTGATTATCCGCAAGAACATATACGCCTAGTGGGGATTTGCACGGAATTAATCAACCTGCACAAGTCCATCCAGATTCTCCGTGTCGTGCTCAAGGTAAGCTCTGCGCATCAGTGGCCCCTTGTTGAGACCACGCTGATGCCTGCACCATTCAACGCCGAGGTGCCCCGAGTAAGGCATCCAACGATTGTGCCGTCAATACAGCTTCGGTCCACGCATCCAGTGTGTGCTCGTCCCCTTCTGCATGCCCTCCTCAATCGCCAGTTGCTCTATCGACGTGATGTAAACCATCTTCGATTCCTCCTCCAGTGTGTTCAGATCCTGCCTCAGCTGAGTCTGCAAATCCTTGGGCAGTCGCATCATCCAGTCAATCACCCGGAACAGATCCACCACCTGCTGCCGCTCAAATCCCCGCCGGTACAAGCCCTGCACCAGCTGCCACTTGGCCGCATGACGTGCCCGCGCATCATCCTTCGTCTCTCTCGTTGCCAAGTGCGCAAGCGTCACCACCGCAAACGGATTACGGCTGTCGCCAAGCCTGCTCTGCTCGCCCGACCAGTCCAGCAGCTTGGCCACCGGAAAACGCAGCGCCAGCTCGCAGCCACAGCTCTCATAACGAAATACCTCCGGTCGCCAGTTCGCCCGCTCATCGGCTAAAACCGCCAGGCTGGCGATCGGTTGGCGGTAGCGATCATAGAGCCGGTAGTGATAGACGAACATCCGTTCGGCAAACTCGTCTTGCGGGTCGCCCTGCACCTCGATATGGATGTAGACCCATTCGGCCTGACCGCTCAGGCAGGCTACCCGGACCAGCTTGTCGACGAAGCGTTTGCCGAGTTCTCCGTCATGCACCACGGCCCGCAACTCTTGATCAAGAAACAGGTAGGGCTGCTGCCAGTCGATGCGCGCATAAGCCGCAGGAAAGTAGAAATGCATGAAGTCGGGGAAATACCGCTCGATCGCTTCTTTCCAGGGACTGTCGTAGTCGTCCGGCACGGCGCGCTCCATCTGTTGCAGATGCGCGGAGGATGA
>RGFZ01000215.1 GCA_010024875.1 Oxalobacteraceae bacterium
GATGCCACGTCGCATCTATACCTACTTCCCGAACCAAGGGTTCGACTTCTGGAACTACGTCGCCACGTGGGGTTCGTACCTTCTTGGCGCGGCGGTCCTGATCTTTGTCGCGAACGCGATCCTGACGGCGGTCAAGCCGGCTGACGCCCCCGCGAATCCGTGGGAAGCCGCAACACTGGAGTGGGCCGTGCCCAGCCCTCCACCGGCGCACAACTTCGATTTCGAACCAGTGGTGTATAGCCGCTACCCGTTGTGGGACATCGATGACGACGAGAGTCACGCCAACGGTAGTCATGCACCAGCTGCGGTGGCACTGGCCCCTGCAGCTTCCACCGCGCACGATGCCCACGCAGAGGATGGTCACGGTGGTGGACATGGCATCCACCTACCCGCACCAACGATCTACCCACTGATCTTTGCGCTGGGACTGAACCTCCTTGCACTTGCCATCCTGTTTGCACCGCCAGCACTCAAGCTCGTCTTCCTGCTGGCCTCCGCCGTCTACCTCACCGTGGCCATCATCGGATGGGTGCGCGAGGTGATGGACTAGCCTTGGCGGTAGCCCAGACATCCCCGGCGCCGGCTACCCGTCCGGCGCCAACACTGCGTACGCAAGGATCAATGCATGGCCGCGACCACGACGCATGGACAAGGGCACGCGCTACCGGCGCACCCACCCTCGGGCCTCGAGTCGCTCGACATGCGGAAGCTCGGCATGTGGATCTTTCTCGGATCCGACTGCGTGTTCTTTGCGTCGCTCATCACAACGTACTTCGTGAACCGCTCCCTGATCTTTGCCGGTGACCCGCATCCGCATCACGTCCTTGGCATCAACTTCACGGCCGTCCTGGCTTTCATCCTGCTTGGCAGCAGCTTGACAATGGTGCTTTCGCTCGCCGGGTTCCAGCGAAACGACATCACCGCAGGGCGCAACTGGCTCCTCGCCACGGCAATTCTCGGAACCCTCTTCCTGACCGGCCAAGCACTCGAGTTCTCGAACCTCGCCCACGAAGGCGTGACACTGTCCAGCGGGCTGTTCGGTCAGTGTTTCCTTATCATGACCGGGTTCCACGGAACGCACGTGTTCATCGGAGTGATCTGGTTGCTTTCGTGCTGGCTGTTTGCCGGGACCGGCCGGTTCAATGCCAAGAACTTCATGGGCGTGGAGATCGCTGGCTTGTACTGGCACTTCGTCGACTTGGTGTGGGTGGCAATCTTCACCCTTATCTA
>RGFZ01000216.1 GCA_010024875.1 Oxalobacteraceae bacterium
CATCTCGGGCAACAATTGCTTCACCAACTCGGGGTGCCCACCAAAACCATTACACGCCAAGATCACGGCATCACACCGCACACGCTCCATGCGCCCGTCAGGCCGCGCGTAGCCAACACCGTGGATCACCCGATGATGATCGGCCCATAATTCCGTGACACGAGCTTGTGTCACCATCATCACCCCAGCTGAATCACACGCCACTTGCAATCGCTGCATCAAGGCTGCGCCTGTTTTTTCAGGCACGGTATGCATGCGGTACACGCTGTGCCCAGGGTATAAAAAATTGTCGAGCACGTGCCATATCAGACCGTGGAAATCTGCTAACGCATCAACCGCTGGTCCAATCGCCTCGCTGTAGGCGCGAACCAGGTCGGGCGCAGCTGTGCCCTTGGCCTTGGACTGTATATCCTGGGCAAAGCGCTCCGAACTATCCACAATGCCCATGGATCTTTGAACGTGCGTCCCCGGTGCAGGAATAAAGCCCGACGACAAGGCTGTAGAACCCGAGGGCACAGCATCCCGCTCCAGCACAACACACGCCACACCCAATCGATGCAGCGCCAGGGCGGCCGTCAAGCCACAGGCGCCTGCGCCCACGATGACCACTTGCACATGATCGGTGGCGCGCAACTGGGCAGCGTCTATAACCTGAGGAGACATCACAAACTCGCCACGAATTGTTGACACGACATGACCTCTGCCACCGAGGACATGTCCTTGAGTGCCGCGTCATGCACTTCGGCGCTGAACGCCATACACCCATCACTGAGCACAATGGTGTGATAGTCGCGCATGTGTGCATCACGAACCGTGCTGGCAACCCCGCCGTTGGTCACAATGCCACAGACGGCCACGGTATCCACCCCAGCGCGTCGCAACACCCAGTCAAGCTGGGTATTGAAAAATGCCGAGTAAGCCACCTTGAATACCGCCACGTCGACATAGGGGGCGATGGTATCCACGTTGGCCTGACCACGGCTGCCCGGCGCGAAGTCGCCCCTGCGAAGGAAGGGACGCCGCTCGAGCAAATGCGGAGAAATCATCGGCTCGCCCTGGGTATCGGGCCATAGGGTGAACAAGCTGGCCGTCACCAGACCCTGGTGCTGTTTGACAGCCCGCGCCACTGGGGCCACGCGATCCGGTAACAGCCGTGCCTCGGCGTTCACGGTCTTGCCACGCGCATAGGCGCCGTCGGGCGACAAGAAGTCGTTTTGCAAATCAACGATC
>RGFZ01000217.1 GCA_010024875.1 Oxalobacteraceae bacterium
CCATCGTCGGCCCTTCTGGCGCGGGCAAATCCACCTTGCTGCGCTGCCTGCTCGGCCTGTGGCCCGACACCGAAGGCAGCGTCAAGCTCGACGGCGTTGATATCCACCGCTGGGCGCGCGAACCACTGGGTCAGCGCATCGGCTACCTGCCACAAGACATCGAGCTGTTCGACGGCACGATTGCCGAGAACATCTGTCGCTTTCAGCTAAAAGATCGCGCTCTCGACTCCGACGCCATCGTCGACGCCGCCAAGCGTGCCGATATTCATCCCATGATTTTGCGACTGCCGCAGGGTTATGACACTCCCATCGGCACCGCCGGGCAATTGCTGTCTGCCGGTCAGCGTCAGCGACTCGCACTGGCGCGTGCGCTGTATGGCATGCCCGATATCGTCTTGCTTGATGAGCCCAACGCCAATCTCGATGATGCGGGCGAACTCGCGCTCGGCAACGCGATACGTTCGCTGCGAGCGATGGGCAAGACCGTCTTCATGGTGCTGCATCAAAGAAGTTTGCTTGCCTTGGCTGACCGCGTGCTCGCGATGGCAGATGGCCGCATCACCACGTACGGAAAAATTGAAATCAACCCAGCAGCGCAATCCGGGCCCATATCAGAGTCACCATCAGAGTCACCATCAGGGCCGCCGCCACAGCCCAGCCCTGAAGCGCCGCAGCCCAACACCCATTAATGCACCACCCTACTCAAGAATGATCGTCTCATGAACCAGCCCATCGTCCACAAACCGCAGTTGCCGACCCTGCCCGATACCGGCGGCCTGCTTGCCGTGCACCAGAACGATGATGATTTCAGTCAGGCGCTGCAAGCCGATACCCGTTCGGTTATTCGCCTGGGCATCTGGACGCTGATCGTCGGTTTTGGTGCCTTTCTGATCTGGGCGGCATTTGCGCCGCTGGATGAAGGCGTGCCCGTATCTGCCGTCGTGTCCATCGAAACCAAGCGCAAGACCATCCAGCACTTGAGCGGCGGCATCGTCGAAAAAGTCGTCGTGCGCGAAGGCCAGCAAGTGAAGGCAGGTGATTTGCTCGTTGAACTCAACGAAGGCAGCACCCGTGCCAACTTCGAAGCCATTCGTCAGAACTACATGGCCCAGCGCGCCGCCGAGAGCCGCTTGTTGGCGGAAGTTTCTGGCCATGCAAAGATCGACTTCCACGCCGATCTCAAAGTCGCAGAAAAAGATCCCGTCATTCAGCAGCACATCACCACCCAG
>RGFZ01000218.1 GCA_010024875.1 Oxalobacteraceae bacterium
CAACCCGCTTTTTGTTTTGAAGCAGCGAGACGATGACTTTGGAGGCGGTATAGGTTTTACCTGCGCCAGGTGGGCCTTGGATGAAGATGGTGCTCTGATCGAGCCGGCTAATGACCGAGACAATGTCGTCGGTAGTAGCGTCCTGCGGCAGCAAGGCTTGCCCGGGTGCGATACCTTTGATTTTAGGTAGATCGCGCCGCAGCAATGCGCCAATAGCGGGGTAGATAGTCGGCTCGCCCTTCATTGCTGCCAAAAATCCTGCAGCGTACCGAAGCAAGGCTTGCTGTAAGGCCGCATAGTCCACCGGTTTGCCTGCACCAATGTCGATGGGGCTCGAGGGTGATGCCTGCACGCCGAGCTTGAAGCTGAAAAGCCGCTTCTCATGATCGATGGTGAACTCGCTTAAGTCTTTTAACGTGTCGATGATGACTGGCTTATCACCATGCTTCAGCTTGACTTCTTGCGGTGGGTAGCGGTACGTGTAGCGATAGGAGCGCTGCTCTGATACGGGTGCGATATCTTTTGCGAGCGTCGCTCCGGCAATACACTCGAGATCTTCGATGCGTTCTTCCGCATTTTTACTTTGGCGGTCGTACACTGCCCACCATTGTGGCTTGGCGATACGCCGGTGAAAATCCAGCAGGTCGCGCAGTATGGTTGCATGCTGTTGCGTGGAGTTGAAGTTTGCGATCTCCAGCGCAGTGGGCACATATTGGCTAATCGCGGCATGAAGCTCTCGCAATTGCTGATCAAAGGCTTGCGCCTTCGCTTTGCGCGATTCAACAGTACCACTCACCTCCTCTATGCTTGTCGCGGTACCGATCTCCAGCCATGGTAGATCTTTCGGGCGCTTGGTAATCAACCACTCGCGCAGCAAATACGTCGATCGAACATCATCTTCGTTGTAGCGCTCGATGGCTTCCAGGATGGTGTCATCAGGTGGGTCGCTATCCCGATAGCGCTGATAGGCAACGATACTGGCGCCTGCGGACTGCACATCGGCAGATCTGTCATCAAGGTAGAACTTTTCTACGTATTTGATGGAGTAGGACCGCTCGGAGATACGAATCGCTTCTCTGACGACTTGGTAGAGATCGATGAGTTTTTTACCTCGCAGCAGACGGTCGACCTCGTTCTCCCGGGTGCCGTGTAGACGCATCAGCTTGCGTATGGCAGTTTTTTCATAGGCGGCGTAGTGGTAGATGTGCGCTTCGGGGTAGTGATCCAGA
>RGFZ01000219.1 GCA_010024875.1 Oxalobacteraceae bacterium
GGAGGATTACGCGCGCCTGCTGAAGACTGCCGGTGGTTTCGAGCGTCTGCTGCGCTTCGCTGAGGAGACGGGCAACGATCCCGGTGCATTGCGTAATGTACTCTCGGGTGTGCACAAGGCCAAGAATGTGCATTTCGCATCCATCATGGCTTCGGGCGCGGTCAAGCCGAGAGAAGGTTTCCGTGATCTGGTGATGAGCCTCGCGCGCAATGACCTGACCTGGGGCGTGGTCACGACGACTAGCCGCTCGAACTGGGAAGCCTTGTGGAAGCATTCATTGGCGCCGCTCGCGTTGCCTTCGCCGGAAGTGATTGTGGTCGGTGAAGACGTCGCCGCGAAAAAACCGGATCCCGAGGCGTATGTACTAGCACTCAAACGACTCGGCCTGACTGCGGCGCAATGCTGTGCGATCGAGGATTCCCGCAATGGCCTGCTCGCCGCTCAAGGCGCGGGGCTCGAGGTTGCCATCGTTCGCAGCGAGTTTTTTGCGGCTGAGGCATTTGATGGTGCGGCGGTGGTGGTGGATGAGCTGACGGGACTGGTGGAGCAGGGGGTTTGAGGCCGGTCGTTCTTCTATAAAGATAATTCATCTGTGATAGCAAAAAGATATTGCGTAGTCGAATATTTGTTACTACAATAAATCGGTGCGAATATCTTATGACTCGGCAAAGCGCGAAATTACCTTGAAAGAGCGAGGTTTGGATTTCGCCAGAGCTGCCGAGATATTTGCAGGTCACCACTTCACGGCTGAAGATCTTCGTCACGATTACCACGAGCGCAGATGGATTTCTGTCGGTTTGTTAGACCATCGGATGGTTATTGTGGTGTGGACTGCGCGAGGCGACCAAGAGCGCCGAATTATTAGTATGAGGAAAGCCAATGAACGGGAACAAGCGAGATTCCGCATCTACCTGGACTGATCCTGACGATGCCCCCGAGCTGACGGAAGAATTTTTTGAGCAGGCGGAGGAGTATCAGGGGGAGCGTTTGGTCAAGCGTGGCAGGCCGGTTGGTAGCAACAAGATTTCAACGACCGTGCGATTCGACGCGGAAGTCATTGATGCTTTTCGCGCTGGCGGACCGGGATGGCAAACAAGAATGAATGATGCTTTGCGCGATTGGCTGGCGCGACAAAGATAACGAAAAAGGCGAGGGAAACCAAATTACGGATCCCCTCGGCTGGCGCGGCGGTTTTTCACCATGGATCCTGACTTTCGTCAGGATGACA
>RGFZ01000220.1 GCA_010024875.1 Oxalobacteraceae bacterium
GGAGGACGCGTGGAGCGCGATCGATTCCGCTTTTGGCTGGTCTATCGAACGCTCTGGTGGGCGCTTGGTTGCATGCAAATGGGCGACATCTGGCGCACAGGCGTCGACCGCAGTTTGGAACGCGCGGTGATTGGCAGGCGCACGAGCGAGAATGAGCTGGACTTGCTGCTGCTCTTGGAAAGCGACGCGCCCGAGGAGGAGCGCGCGCGCATCACGATGAATGCCCCCACCCCCGCACGCCGACAAGGGGAGCCGTCTGCCGTTGAAATGCTGGAGGCGCTGCGCGGATGGATCGACAGCGATGTAAAAGCACGTGCCGAAGGCCGCGACAAATTTATGGCCGCGGTTGCGATGAATGCCATTGGCATGCTGATCCGGGAGCAGGAAAACCCAATGACACCGCATGATAAGGCGCTGGCGGACGATTTGCTGGCGGGGCGGCAAAGCCTTGCGACCCCCGGCCTGCATGCCCGGCTGCGGCTGATGGCGCTTGGCAAACTCGCCAATGATGTTCCCAAATATGCCGCCCTTGCGGCCGCGCAAAAGGCGTGGATCGCGGATTAAAAGAGATCAGGAAGAGGAAACCCAAACGATGCTGTTCGACATCCCGCAGGACATTACCGATTATCTGGCTGAACTGGACGCCTTTATTGAGCGGGAGATTAAGCCGCTGGAAGCGCAGGATGACAATATCCGCTTCTTCGATCATCGGCGTGAACACGCGCGGACCGATTGGGACAAAGGCGGCCTGCCCCGGCATGAATGGGAAGAATTGCTGAGCGAAATGCGCCGCCGCGCCGATGCCGCTGGGCATTATCGCTTTGCCATTCCAGAGGAATTTGGCGGCAAAAATGGCTCCAACCTCGCCATGGCCGTCATCCGCCACCATCTCGCGGCGAAAGGGCTGGGGCTGCACAATGACCTTCAGAATGAGAGCTCCATCGTCGGCAATCTGGTGCAGGTGCTGATGCTGCGCGACTTTGGGACCGAAGAGCAGAAGCGCGATTTTATTCCGGAAATGCTTGCCGGGCGGATGCGCTGGTCCTTTGGGCTGACCGAAGAACATCATGGCTCTGATGCCACGCATATGGACACGCGCGCCGTGCCAGAAGTGCGGGACGGCGTGCCGGGCTATCGCATTGATGGCAATAAAATGTGGACCACGGGCCTGCATGTCGCCACGCATGTGATGACCTTTGC
>RGFZ01000023.1 GCA_010024875.1 Oxalobacteraceae bacterium
CGCAGACTGTCGTATTTCAGCCAGCCGATCATGACGCGCATTCGATGACTAAAGACTTCTAAAGAAGACGCCATCGGTCGTTGCTATCACCGACCACAGATATCCCGGCTGTGATCGCGAGGACGACTATAATCAGGCGACAACCGTATGAAGAGGCCACCCATGAGCCCCAATGATCAGCGTTCGCTTGCCAACGGCTTCGAGCTATCCAGCTTACCCGCTGGCTTCCACGATGATCCCTTCCCCGTGTACCGCGCGCTGCGCGAGCATGCACCGGTCAAGCTCATGACCGATGGCAGCTATTTCCTCACTCGCTACGATGATCTGATTACGGTCTACAAGGATACGCGCACCTTCAGCTCGGACAAAAAACTAGAATTCAAACCAAAGTATGGCGACTCACTACTGTATGAACATCACACGAACAGCTTGGTATTTTCAGATCCACCGCTGCATACTCGCGTGAGAAAACTGATAGCCGGCGCACTAACACCGCGCGCGATCGCCAGTATGGAAGATGGATTGGTACGACTGATCGACTCCCTGCTCGATCGTATGGAAGAGAAACAGCGACGCCGAGAAAAAATCGATCTGATCGAGGACTTTGCCTCGGCCATACCCATCGAAGTGATTGGCAATTTGCTCAGCATCCCCGTCGATGAACGTGGTCCCTTGCGCGACTGGTCGCTGGCAATACTTGGCGCACTGGAGCCCGTACTGAGTGCAGAAAACTTTGCGGCCGGTAACCGTGCAGTGGCAGAATTCATTGATTATCTGAATCATCTCATCGCTCGTCGCCGCGAGATACCCGGCAATCCTGAGACCGACGTGCTCACGAGACTGATCCAGGGAGAAGCGGACGGCGAGAAACTCTCTAGTAAAGAGCTGCTGCACAACTGTATCTTCCTGCTCAACGCCGGCCACGAGACCACAACCAACCTGATCGGGAATGGCCTAGTCAGTCTGTGCGAGCATCCTGCACAGCGAGCGCGTCTGCTGAAATCTCCTGAACTCATCAAGACAGCCATTGAGGAAATGCTAAGATTCGAGAGTTCAAATCAGCTAGGCAATCGCATCACCACGGCACCGGTAGACATTGGTGGTATGGCGATGCCCGCGCAAACCCGTCTGACCCTTTGCATAGGCGCGGCGAACCGCGATCCATCGCAATTCGATTCGCCCGAGATTTTCGATATCAGCAGACAACCGAACCGTCACCTCGCCTTCGCCAGCGGCGCTCATGCGTGTGCAGGTATGAGCCTTGCGCGGCTCGAAGGGCAAATCGCTATTGGAAGGCTGCTGACTCGTTTTCCGGCGTATGCACTCGCGGGTAAACCAGTGCGCAGCGGACGAGTAAGATTTCGCGGCTTTCTGCAAATTCCGGCCGAGCTAAGCTAATAGATCTCAATTCTGCGGCTTGCCGTCAACATGACGTTCTTCGGTACGCATCCTGCAAATTTAAGCAATATCTTTGGCACGGATACCGGAGATGTGCGACATGCGGCGCGCCGTGGCGCGCAGCCCGGAAGATCATGCAATCGGTAGCTCACGCCACTTTATCTGTCTCGCCGTCATGGTCATCTGCAGAAGGTAGATAGTCTAGCTCCAGCTCGGCTTTGTCCACCAGATGCTGGGGTAATTCTTTTTGTACGGCGACTCCCAGTCGCTCGAAATCCCGCGCTCGCTTGATCAGGTTACCGCGACCGCTGTAGAGCTGAGAGAAGGCTGTCGTGAAACTGGCTTTGGCAGAATCCAGTTTCTTGCCAAGATCTTCCATGGATCCGATGAAACCAAGGAATTTCTGATACAGCTGCGAGGCGCTTTCGGCAAGCTCGGCACTGTGCGCATTCTGATTCTCGAACCGCCATAACTGTCGCACGATATTCAAGCTAGTCAGCAAGGTGGTCGGTGTGGCTACCAGCACATTGCGCTCCAGCGCCTGCTGAAACAGGGTCTCGTCAGCGCGCAGCGCTTCGACAAAAGCGGATTCGATCGGTATGAACATGAAGACCATCTCTGGCGAATTCAGTTCACCCAACTCGAAATAGCGACGATCGGACAACTCGGCGATGCGATCGGCGATAGCCTCTACATGTTCACGAATGGCTTTTTTTCGCTCGAGATCGTCCTCGGCATTCACATAACGCGTGTACGCATTCAGTGAGACTTTGGCATCGATGATCAAATGTTTCTGCTGCGGCAGATAGACGATCACGTCCGGACGCTGACGGCCAGACTCGGTGGCGAAGCTGACCTCGCGTCGGTAGTCGCTGCCATCTTGCAAGCCGGATCGCGCAAGCACATTTTCAAGGATCAGCTCGCCCCAGTTGCCCTGCATCTTGGCCTGCCCTTTCAGCGCCGTCGCCAAACCATGCGCTTCCTCCGTCATCTGACGGTTCAGTTCCTTCAGTTGCGCCAGCTCGGTCTTCAGCGCAGCCTGCTGCTGCGCGTCCTGATAATGCATCTCCTCCACACGGACCTTGAATTCATTCAACCGCTCTCGGAAAGGGTTGAGCAATTGACCAAGACCTTCGATATTTTGCTGGGTAAAGCGTTTTGTTTTATCTTCGAGAATATGAGTGGCGAGATTCTGAAACTCTTCAGTGAGCGACTTGCGACTACTTTCGCTCATCTCACGCAGCAGGGCTAGCTTTTCTTCCGCCTGTCTGCGCTCTTCTTCAAGACGCGTGCTGGCTGTGGCCAGTTCGCGCCCTGCAGCGGCCAGTTGATCCTGCAATTGCTGATGCGCGCGGCTGGCATCGGCAAGCTGCACGCGCAGTGCGTCGTGGGCCTGTTCAATCAAGCGCGATCGCTCCTGGCTAACCGCCAGCTCGGTGCCGTGTCTGCCGCGCGCGAATAACCACCCGAGCGCGGCGCCCACCGCAGCGGAAATCAGGGCAATGCTTGCCAGCAGCAGATCCATACAGCTCTCCAGTTGCAACAGCGCGAACAGCATCGCAGTTTAACAGCAGCGACGAAGAAACCTTCGGTAGGTTTTCAGCGGGCACTACAATAGGCTTCCCCTCTTTCACACCTGCTGGTTATGGCACACATACAACCTGAGGGCTGGCGCGACATGTCCGTGACTGGCGCTGCGCAGCGAGAAATTGAAACGCTAATGTTGCTGTCTCAGGCATTGCCAGACGAGTACACGATTTTCCACGGTGTGCACTGGACTCAACTCGACAAAATCGGACAGGCTTTTTCGGTCTACGGAGAGATCGATTTCATCGTACTCTCGCCCGAAGGTCGTTTGCTACTGATCGAACAAAAATCCGGCTTTCTTGCAGAGACCGATGAAGGGCTTGCAAAGCGCTATCCCGGTCTGGACAAACCCAAGCTAGTCAAGAACCAGATACTGCGCTCCGTGTCGGCACTGCGCCAGCGCTTCGGCAATGAGGGCGAGAAGCTCAGCATTGATTATCTGCTTTATTGCCCCGACTACCAGGTCAAAAGAATTGAGGCCGCCGGCCTCGCTGCGGACCGCATCGTCGATGCCCGGCAACGCGACCGGCTGCCCTCGATCATCCAAACGATATTACCCGCTGCGGCTGCAACCGCGCAGCGCGAACGCGTACAGCGTTTCCTGAACAATGTGCTTCAGCTGGTACCCGATCCGAGTGCGATGATCGGGCAGGCGAATGCGCTGGTGACGCGGCTCTCTGGCGGATTGGCCACATGGGCAAGGCAACTCGATTTCTCGCCCTTCCGCTTGCGGGTACAGGGCACTGCTGGCAGCGGAAAAACACAGCTGGCGCTTGCGGAATTTTCCGATGCGCTGGCAGCGGGTAAAAAGCCCCTGTACGTCTGCTACAACCGTCCGCTCGCCGATCATGTGCGTAGATTGCTGCCCTCCGGCGGGCAAGTCGCGAGCTTTCACCAGCTGTGCGACAGCTTTGCGCGCGCCACCGGCATGACGCCGGACTACCGCGATCAAACGATGTGGCAAGCACTGGAGGAGCATCTGGGTAGTGCGGCACTTACTGAAGAATGGCGCTTCGATACATTGATCGTCGACGAAGGCCAGGATTTTTCCGAGCGCTGGCGTGATGCGCTATTGCGAATGCTAAACCCCGAGGGCCGGGCTTTGTGGATGGAGGATCCGATGCAAAACCTCTACGGTCGAGCGCCAGTTACGCTGCCAGCATGGGTTACCTTGCGCTCGAACGCCAACTACCGTAGCCCGCGACAAATCATCGCCTGGCTGACTGCGCTTTCAGCGGAGGCGTTATCGGTGGAGGCAGCCAGTCCTTTTGGCGACAGCCATGTCGATCTGCTAATCTATCCGGACAAGGAAACAGAAAAGCTGCACGCACAAACGCTGCTCGCCATCACGCGCTGTCTGGGCGCCAGCTTCAAGCGCCAAGACATTGCGCTGATCAGTTTTAGGGGACGCGAGAACTCACAGCTTCTCAATCTTGATGCGCTCGGCAATCATCAGCTGAAGTCTTTCAGCGGCCAATACGATTTGTTCGGTAATCCACTGTTCCGAGAGGGCGACCTGCTTGCCGAATCAGTCTATCGTTTCAAGGGGCAGTCCGCGCCCGCCGTGATCTTCACGGAGATCGATTTTGCCGAACTGGACGAGAAAAGCTTCCGCAAGCTCTTCGTCGGCATGACTCGCGCCCGTCTAAAGCTGGTCATGGTGATTTCAGAGCGTGCCGCAAAGGTATTGCAGGCGCGGCTTTGATATGTTGTGGGGTGGCTCTGGGGCCTTGCCGCGACACTGAGCCCTTGTTCGCGCACCAAGCTTATTGACTTGACAACGCCGCAGATCTTCGAACCCTCGCCCATCGAAGCCAGACTCCGACCGAGGTCACGCTGCCAAGCCGCTTGCACGCTGCGATGAGCGGTGTCCAAAGCCAGAATGGCAACATCAATGCCGAGGTATCCCTACTAGCCTCAGGGGCAAAATTTCCTGCGCCGAAGAAAATACATTGACACCGCAAATGCGAATTATTATCATTTCGATGAATCAGTATTTTTCTGACTGGAGAAACCTAGCATCATGAAGCTGACATCCTTTATCGCCGCTGCCGCTTTTGCACCGCTTTGCGTGTTTGCTGCCGACAACGAATTTGTTCTGACGATCAAAGAGCACCATTTCACACCCTCTGAGCTGCGCGTACCCGCGGGCAAGAAGGTCAAGTTGATCGTTGACAATCAGGATGCCACGCCGGAGGAATTCGAGAGTCATGAGCTTAATCGCGAAAAAATCATCGCGCCGAAATCCAAGGCAACCATCTACATCGGGCCACTGAAGCCGGGCAAATACCCTTTCTTCGGTGAATTCAATCAGGCCACCGCACGCGGCGTCGTCATCGCGGAGTAAATCATCATGTTCGGACCGGCTATCATCATTTTCCGTGAAACACTCGAAGCCGCGCTAGTGATCGGCATCATCGCTGCCGCAACGCGTGGCGTACCTCGCCGCGCATTCTGGCTGGCGCTCGGCGTCATTGCCGGCATCATCGGCTCGGGTGTCATTGCCGCCCTGACGGAAACGATTGCCGATATGGCAGATGGTAGTGGTCAAGAACTCTTCAATGCCGCTGTACTGGGCATCGCCGTTCTGATGCTGGCTTGGCACCACATATGGATGTCCTCCCATGGCGCAGAACTGGCGCGCGACGCGAGGCAGCTTGGCACGGCCGTGAAAGAGGGCAATCGTGAGTTGTCCGCCATCGCGATTCTCGTCACGCTGACCGTACTGCGCGAAGGTGCCGAAAGCGTACTCTTCTTGCATGGCATGGCGACCGGTGGCAGCAGCAGCATCACGGACATCATTGCCGGCGGCGCGCTGGGTCTAGCCGGCGGTGCGGCGCTCGGCACCATCATGTATCTCGGTCTGATGAAAATCCCGCTGCGCTGGTTTTTCTCGGTGACGGGCGCGCTACTGGTGCTGCTGGCTGCCGGCCTGGCCGGTCAAATGGCTCGCTTCCTCATCCAGGCCGACATGCTGCCGGCGTTGGCGGCGCCGCTGTGGGACACCTCCTCACTGCTGTCGACGACCTCTCTGCTTGGCTCTGTCCTGCATGTGCTGGTCGGTTATGAATCCAACCCGAGCGGCATGCAGATGCTGTTCTATGCCGGCACGCTGGGAGCCATCCTGTTCGCGGCTGCGCTGGTCAAGCGTCAGCATAGCCAACAAGTTCTCAACCCTACTTAAAAGCATCATGAACCAAAAACTACTGATCGCCAGCGCGCTGGCGCTGGGGGGATTTTGCGCATCGGTTTTCGCCGGTCCGAATGAATACGTCTATCCAGCCACGGTCGAGCCAGGAGAGCGCGAGATCGATTTCAAATTTGGCTCGCGTAACACCAAGGGCCGCAACAATGACGCGGCCGCAGCCTCGATTGGGCTAGGCTATGGCGTCAATGAGCACTGGTTCAGCGAGGTGTATTTAAAGTATGCACGTGGCCCCGGCGGCCCGACGGAATTCGATGCCATCGAATGGGAAAACCGTTTCCAGCTCACTGAGACCGGAAAATATCCGCTGGAAATCGGGTTCTTGATCGAGGTCGAGCGCCCGCAAGACCGCAGCGAAGGCTATGAGCTGAAATGGGGCCCGCTGTTCCAGACCGATTTCGGCAAGACACAGTGGAACGCAAACCTTCTGTTCGAGCGTAACTACAGCGCTGTCCAGACAGTACATGCAACCGCCTATTACCAGCTCCAGGGCAAGTACCGCTACCGCAAGGAATTTGAATTCGGCTTCCAGGGCTTCGGCGATCTCGGTCGATGGGATGACTGGTCACCCACCCGCAATCAAGGCCATCGTCTCGGCCCCGCCGTATTCGGCAAGCTAGGGCTGTCTAACCACCAGGCAGTAAAGTACAACGCCGCCTACCTGATGGGCAGTAATTCGATCGATGGGCGGGGAGTGCGGGGTAATACCTTCCGTATGCAGCTCGAGTACGAGTTCTGATTATTCCTTCCCCCGCAGTTCGGAATGACGCGCCCCCTAGTGGGGCGTTTTTCCTAGCGACCTCAGCCACATCCCCCTTGCGGTTAAAATCTGGCAAATCCAACACATTGCGAGGAGAAGTGCATGAGCACCTCAGCCCAACAGCCATCGCGCCGTACCTTCTTGAAGCAATCCGCCGCACTCACCGGCGCCTTCGCCTTGGGCATACAAGGCAATTCCGCAATGGCTGCTGCGGGCAATGCGCCCGAAGTCACGCACTGGGTCGTGATTCAACCGGATGACACCGTCATCATTCGTATCGCACGCTCCGAGCTTGGTCAAGGAACCTTCACCGGACTTGCGCAGCTGGTCGCTGAGGAGCTCGAATGCGACTGGAGCAAAGTACGCCCGGAATATGCAGATGTAAACGAACATATGCGCCGCAAGAAAATCTGGAAAGACATGTCGACCGGTGGCAGCCGCGGCATCCGCGACTCGCATGAATACGTGCGCAAAGGCGGCGCTGCCGCTCGTGAAATGCTGATCGCAGCAGCAGCCAAGCAATGGAGTGTGCCGGCATCCGAATGCAAGGCTCACAACAGCGTGGTGACGCACCCGTCAGGAAAGCAAGCGACCTATGGGCAACTCGCATCGCTGGCCAGCAGCATGCCAATACCTGAAGATCCCAAGCTGAAGGATCCCAAGGACTGGAAAGTCGCCGGCACCTCCCCTGCTCGCTTCGATATCCCTGCCAAGGTAAATGGCTCGCAAATCTATGCCGTGGACGTGCGTCTACCCGGCATGCTGCATGCGTCGATACTGCAAAGCCCAGTGTTCGGCGGTTTTGTAAAGCGCGTCGATGACAGTAAAGCGAAGTCCATGCCTGGAGTGAAGCAGGTTGTTGTCAGCGAAGAATGGATCGCCGTCGTCGCCAATAACTGGTGGCAGGCGAATCAGGCGGTCAAGGCACTGAAGGTCGAGTGGGAGAATGGCGCCAAGGGTGAGATCTCCAGTGCGACCATCATGAACAAGCTCAAGCAGGACATCGCCGCGCCAAGCCAGCCGGTGGCACGAAAGGATGGCGATGCGACACAGGCTCTCGCCAATGCCCACAAGTTGCTGGAAGCCGAGTACACCACCGGCTATGTGAACCACGCCACGATAGAACCTCAGAATGCGACAGCGCTCTACACGCCGGACCGACTGGAAGTCTGGGTCGGCACGCAAAATGGCGAATCATCCATCGCTGCTGCTTCCGAGGCTTCTGGCCTGCCACTTGAAAAAATCCAGATCCACAAGATGCATGCGGGTGGTGCATTTGGTCGCCGTGGCCCGCATCAGGATTACACCAAACAAGCGGTGAAGATTGCGATGGCGATGCCGGGCACACCGGTCAAGCTGTTGTGGTCTCGCGAGGAAGACATGCGTCAGGGACGCTATCGCCCGGTATCGCTGGTAAAGCTGCGTGGCGCGATCGATCGTGACGGTAACTGGACCGCGTGGGAAGTTCGGCAAGCGGATCAGTCGATCGCGATCACGGTATTTCCGCAATTTGTGAAGGATGGCATTGATCAGATCAATACTCGCGTATTCCGCGACAATCCATATGCAGTACCTAACTTTACGAATGAATACGCGTTGAATGAATTTCACGTTCCGCCAGGTTTCTGGCGCGCGGTCGCGCATACCAATAATCCTTTTTATCGTGAATGCTTCGTTGATGAGCTTGCGCACGCAGCGGGAAAGGATCCCTATGCGTTCCGCCGCCCGCTGCTACAAGGTAAAAAAGACCTCGCCGTACTGGATGCTGCTGCAAAGGCAATCGGCTGGGACAAGCCTGCAAAAAAAGGGATTCATCGCGGGATCGCCGTCGTTGATTCCTATGGCAGCTACACGGCAGCCGCCGTCGAGTTATCGGTCAAAGGCTCGGTGATCGATATCAAGCGTGTCGCCGTCGCGATCGACTCTGGTCACGTCGTGCATCCCGATGCGGTGAAGGCACAGATCGAAGGTGGTGTTATCTGGGGGCTCTCTGCGCTCATGTTTGAAGACATCACGATCGACAAAGGCGCGGTCAAACAGAGCAACTTCGGCGACTATCCGCTCGCCCGCATCACTCATGCCCCTGAAGTGATTAGTGTGATCGTTCCCAGCGGCGGCTTCTGGGGCGGGGTCGGCGAGCCTCCCATTGGCGGCGTGATTCCGGCGGCGATGAATGCCTTGTTCAGCGCAACCGGCAAGCGTATTCGCTCGCTGCCCTTGAAGCTGCACGGCTTCAGCTACAAAGCCTGACAGGCGAATCAGCCGTTCAGCTGGCAAAACCAGCCGTGTCTGGCCGCTGCGTCATCGCTTAGCGGCCAGCTGTCTGAAATCCCGCTCGTACGATGCGAGCCGGTCGCGGGCGCGCAGGCGCTGCTCAGCACTGCTCAGCTGATGCAGTCCGGCGAGATTGGTACAGGCTTCCTGCTGCAAGGCTCGCTGCATGGCAGCCATGCGCGTGTCGTCAGGGCGCAATGAGCGCTCTATCAATCCTTGAATTTCGACCTCCGCCTGCGACTGACTCGGGCGCTGGCGAATGATTTTTTCCAGTGTGGCCACAATTTGTTGCTGCCTCGCCTGTCGGCGCTCCCAGCTCAGCTGTGGATCCCAGGAAGAACGCTGAACGGCCTGGAAAATAAAGTCGCGCTGATCCCGCTTGAGCCGCCCGTAGTACGACTCCGCTCGCTCGGTCCAGTCCTCCACACGCTGTCGCGACCGCTGATCGCGAGCTGCATCAAGCCACTTTTCACGCCATGCGCGATCTTCCTCTGCAAAACGGCGCCGGAGGTGCTGCAGTTGCTGCGACTCGAGCTGACGCGCAAGACCTGCGAGCAGGGGCACGGACTGCCGCAGAAGCAGATCGAACTGAGCGAGCGCTGAATCAATGTTCTCGCATACCTTGTCCGGAGAGATATCATCCGAGCTCTGGCGCGCCATGGCCGCCGCGAGATCCGCATAGTCAGGCAGCTGCGTCTGTCGGTGCCAGAGGTGAAACTGCCGCAACTCGTCCTTTAGCCAGCGTGCCTGCGATGCGTCCAGATCAAGATGGCGATCCGCCCACCAGCGGAGCAAGAGCTCTGCCTGGTCATAGCCAAGGCGGACGGTGCTGCAGCCGCCCGAAAGCACTGACACCGCCAGAGTCGCTACAATCAGGTAACGGCAAGCTCTCTGCATGCTGGCGTTCACAGGGTTCCCTTAATGGCAATCAATGTTCTTGGTACTCCGCTCAAACTCTGCTCAACCGACCCCATGACGGGTTATTTTCGGGACGGTTGCTGCAACACGGATGACACGGACCGCGGCTCGCATGTCGTCTGCGCCGAGATGACGGAGGAATTCCTCATTTTCTCAAAACAACGCGGGAATGACTTGTCCACCCCTCGCCCCGAGTTTCGCTTCCCCGGCCTGAACCCCGGCGACCGCTGGTGCCTGTGCGCGTTGCGCTGGAAGGAAGCCTTTGACGCCGGCGTCGCACCGCAGGTAATCCTTGAATGCACCCATGCCAATGCGCTCAAGTATGTCGATATCAGGCATCTGCTGGAGTATCAGCGGCAGACCTAGCTACGGAGACAGCGCTGCGTTCAGGTGCAGTCACACCGCAGGCTGTCGATGATAATCAACTTGTACCACGATGTTTGCCTGACTAATAACAACAGCTGCAATGCAAACTCTCCTCTCTCAGTACTTTCTGATGCTGGCGGCTGTCTCGTTTGGTCTGCTGCTCGCGTCCCTGCCCTACCTCGGCAGCCGCATAGAAGGTCGTGCTCATCCGCTGTGGGCGCTATCGCTGGCCATGTTTGCGTCGTCGCTGGGCCTGTTCGCATGGCTAGTCCCGAAAATGACGCAACTAGACGTCGCGCAATTCGGGCTGACCACGTTGGCCAACACTCTGCTCTTTGCTGCCGCCTTGCTACAAGCGGCGTTTTTCAGTCACCTGAATGCCAACGGCAAAGCACCCCCCTACAGTTTCATCGTGAGCATCATCGTGATCTTCGCGATAGTGTTCGATTGGGTTCGTGTGAACATGGGCTTCGACAATCGCGTGATTCTTGCCGCCGGCGCCGTCGCGCTGACCCTCAGCTGGCAGTTACGTGAAATATACCGGCTACGCCTTACTGAACCCACCTATCAGATCGGACTGCTTTGGTGGATCACAGCTGGCGAGCTCGCTTGTGCCATCATCAGGGTCCTCTCTGCAGCGAGTAACGCGACACATGTATTCACTTTTGATCAAATCCCAGTGATTCTGATCGTTTTCACACTGCTTAACTGCTTTTTAAACATGTTATCGTATGCCGGTATTAGCAAATACTGGGCTGAAAAAATCTCATATGAAAAAGCGCATGCCGAGTTGGAGAGCGCCGAAATTCGCAAACTGATAGCAGAAAAAAATACGCTGATACTTCAACTGATGGCAGCTAACAAAACAGCTGCTACTGGCGCACTCTCTGCAACGCTTGCGCATGAACTATCCCAGCCGCTGACCTCTCTGCATATCAATCTGGTCGCGCTCAAGCGCGAGTCGTCCTCGCAACAAGCACCGCTCAACCGGGATCATCTACTTGACCAGTGTCTTGACAGCGCCAGGCGCCTGAACGAGGTTCTCGGCACACTGCGCAGCATGTTCATCGACAAGAGCGCGCGTCACCAGATCGTCATTGTCCGCCAAGTCCTCGAAGCGGTGCGTGACCTGATCTCGCAAGAGGCCGCACGCTCAGAGATTGAACTGCGCATCGAGTCTGAGGACGAATTGAAATTCTGCGGACGACAGAGCGAGCTGCAGCATGCATTGCTCAATCTCGCCATCAATAGTATCCAGGCGCTTCACAACAACGGAGCACAGGACAAGAAGATCATTCTGTCGGCAAGCACTAGCGCTGATGGTTTACACATTGGGGTAACAGACAATGGCCCGGGAATTAAAGATGACCAGCTGCCGTGTCTGTTCGCGCTGATGAATTCCGAAAAACCTGATGGCATGGGAATAGGTTTATGGATTTGTCGGCATATCGCCGAACGCCACCAGGGAACCATTACTCATCGCCCCAACCTTCCCCGAGGGGCCATATTTGAAATCACGCTACCTCGCGATTCAATGCAAGATTTACCCGCTTAGAAGGCATGGCAAACTTATTCCATTCGCAGAATAAGGATCTCGACGTGTCGCAGAAAGATTGAATTTCCATCAAAAAGAAAAAGACTGCACGAGCGATCTTGGGCAGTCTTTTTAGCCAGCGCAGCGATCAGCGTTTTTTGATCAGCGCGGCTTCCAATTTCCCAATCTCAGCTAATTCTGCGGCCCACAATGGCATACGACCACGACCGGTCCAGGTTTGCTTTCTGTCGTCGGGGTTTCGATATTTCGGTGCGATTTTTATTCCTGCCAGCTTACTCGTGCGCTTTGACTTCGTGCCAGCAGGACGTCCGCGTTTTTTTGCGGGCACCGAGGATGTCGCAATCGTATGTGCAGCGGCCACTGCCTTGTCGATCACTGCGACGATACGATGGAGATTTTTTCTCGTTTCTTTGTCGAGAATGACTTGCTCTAATTGCGCAATAACAATTTTTTGTTTTTGCAATTTTTTGAACTGATCTTCTACAGATAATCTGGCCATGGAGAACTCACTGCTGAAAATGAGGGCCAATACTAAATCATTCAGAGTGTATTTGCACTCGCAATTTGTCAGTTGTTTATTGCCATTCAATTAAAAATTGAACGATGATCTGAATGCATTCATGATTAAGATCAAAAATTTTTCTTGAGAGAATTTTTTATAACGAACGACGAAGCGACCATCAATCGTTCATCATGACGCCAACGACTCATCCATCCAAACACTGCTGGAGAACCGTTGCTCGAGTGAGCAAGATCATCGCTCCAACGGAAATCTGACCCTTACCAAACTGTCTCAGCAGGCTGGCGGCTGGGGCGCAGACAGCGCACACGTACGGCAAGCGTGTCGCATGCGATACGGACCGTCTGCGGCTCGCATGCAAAGTACACCGTCCTACAAGCCGGTGAGCGCAACGACAGAGATGCCAACGCCACCATCTCCCTGCCAAGATAGCGTCAAAGCGCACTCTCCGATGGAAATGAGCCAATCGAGTGGCAGCTTGCAAAGCTTGGTTCTGGAGGCACGCGCTGGACGAGACTCTGGAAAGTCATTACGCGAGACATCGCAGCAAAGAAAAATGGGTTAGTGCTTTTGACACTAACCCATTGATTTTGAGGCACTTTTGGTACTGAAATAATGGCGCGGCCGGCAGGAATTGAACCCACGACCCCTTGGTTCGTAGCCAAGTACTCTATCCAGCTGAGCTACGGCCGCGTAGACCAAAATTATAACATCAGAAAAACTGTTTGGGTTAGGCCTCCCAGCGACTCTGTTACTAGCGTTTCGGCCGGTAGAGATCATGTCCTGCTTCATGAATCTGCTGCCGCAGCGCACGGCGCTCCTCGGGGGACAGGCGCGGCGGACGACGATCGTCATCGCGCTGACGGGCTTCCTCGGATCGACGCTCCCCGGCCGGCTGATCGCGCGCGCGCTCCGGCCCTGGTCTCTGCTCATTGCCCTGCGAGGGCGGTACGGCCACGGATAATCCCGGCCGGCCAAGCAGAACCACTAGAAATGAAAGAGCGAGGCGGTGCTTCATCGGGGGTAGGATCACAACTGAGCGAGGCAAGGCGCAGCAGACTTTGTAAAGCTTTGTAATCATTGGTCTGCCGCATGCGGTGGATGACAGGATCGACGTTACCATACGGCCATGAACTCGACAAATGCACCCCGCCCGGTTCCTTCGCGGCGCACCCGGGGCGCCCAGGCGAAGATACTGGTCGTTGACGATGATGCGAGGCTGCGCGATCTGCTCAAACGCTTTCTGAGCGAGAACGGCTTCGCGGTCTCAGTTGCGTCAAATGCGCTGGAGATGAACCGAATATGGATACGGGAGCGTTTTGACTTGCTGGTGCTGGATCTGATGCTGCCGGGCGAAGACGGCATGTCGATCTGCCGCAGGCTGCGCAGCGGTGATGACAACACACCGATCATCATGCTCACTGCCAAGGGTGAAGATGCCGACCGCATCGCCGGGCTGGAACTGGGCGCGGACGATTATCTTCCTAAACCTTTTAACCCGCGCGAATTACTCGCGCGCATTGGTGCCGTGCTGCGCCGTATGGTAGCAACCGAGGCTCCCGGCGCTCCCTCTGATCATGAAGAGATTTATCATTTTGGCGCTTTCGAATTCGATCTGGGAAAACGCGCGCTGAGCAAAGCCGGTGTACCGGTGCCCCTGACCAGCGGTGAGTTCTCGGTGCTCAAGGTGCTGGCTCGTCACGCCCGCCAGCCGCTGTCGCGCGAAAAACTAATGGAACTGGCGCGAGGACGCGAATATGAAGTCTTTGATCGCAGTCTGGATGTGCAAATTTCGCGATTGCGCAAACTAATCGAGTCGGATCCCTCCACACCACGCTACATTCAAACGGTCTGGGGGCTTGGTTACGTTTTTATCCCTGATGGCCAGCGCCAGTGACACGCGCAGCCGGCCGCCATCGGGCATGAAAAACGGCCTGTTCTGGCGTACCTTCGTCCTGCTGGCTTTTCTGATTGCGGTAAGCATGGCCGCTTGGGTCGCCAGCTTCCGCATCGTTGAGCGCACACCCCGAGGCGAGCAGATCGCCGCGCAGGTGGTGTCGATCGTCACCATCACCCGCGCTGCCCTGCTACACTCGGCGCCCGCCTTGCGGCGCGAGCTACTGTTTGAGCTTGCGACGACGCAAGGCATACGTGTTTATCCTCGCGAAGAAGACGACGACACCGAACCCATGCCCGATTCTGATCTGATCCGGGTGATCGAAGATTCGGTTCGCAGCCGACTGGGCGAGGACACGCACTTCGCCGGTTACGTGAATGACATTCGCGGCTTCTGGGTCAGCTTCCGGATCGATGACGATGATTACTGGCTGATGCTGGATCGCGAGCGCGTCGAGCGCGCATCTGGCGTGCAATGGATAAGCTGGGCCACGATGACGCTGTTGCTATCGCTGGTTGGCGCGGCCTTCATCAGTCGCCTGATCAACCAGCCCTTGTCGAGACTGTCGTCCGCTGCTCGCTCTGTCGCTCGCGGTATCACGCCGGCGCCACTACCTGATACAGGACCTGCCGAGATACGCGAGGCCAACCAGAGCTTCAATCAGATGGTGCAGGACCTGAAGCAAGTCGAATCTGATCGCGCAGTCATCCTGGCGGGTATCTCTCACGATCTGCGCACCCCCATCGCACGCATGATGCTTGAAGTCGAAATGGCCGGTCTGTCCGACGAGGCAAGACGAGGCATGCAGGCTGACCTATCGCAGATGGAAGCCATCATTGCGCAATTCCTCGACTACGCAAGACCCGCTGAGCCAACGAGCTTCACGGAGCTTGATCTGAGTGAGACGTTGAAAAAAATCGCTGCAGAGTCATCACGCCATGGTGATCTGCAAATCACCATGCATATCGCTGATGGGCTCAGAGTGCGATGTAACCCTACTGAGTTGCAACGCGTCATCATCAACCTGATGGAAAATGCTCGCCGCTACGGAAAGACAGCCCAAGGGAAGCAGACCGACATGGAGATCACCGCGCGCCATGATGGCGGACAGGTGATGTTCGAAATTGCAGACTGCGGACCCGGTCTGCCGGAAAACCAGATCGATCAGGTGCTTCGCCCGTTCACGCGCCTGGACGCGGCGCGAAGTCAGGCCAATGGCGCGGGGCTGGGGCTAGCCATTGTCGATCGTGTGGTGCAGCGTCATCGCGGACGCCTGGAAATAAAAAACCGCGAGAGCGGTGGCCTCGCGGTTCGTATATGGCTCACAACCGCCTGAGCCGTAGCAGCGCCGGTCAGTTCAGATCTTTGAGCAAAGCGGCCAGAGTTTCTTGCGGCAGCTCTTCCAGATGCACGAGATAGTTTGGGTGGTCGCAGCCTATCATCATCTGCGCGCCACCTTTCAGCGCAGCTTTCATGTCCGCCGTCAGTTCAAAACGCACAAAATGCACTGCCGAGGTTTTTTCTTCGTTCTCGCGATCGAGATCTTCGTCAGCAATCGCATAGACGCGCGCCTGACCTTCCACCTGAATGAAAAGACGGTCTTCGATACCGATCATTTTGGCCAGCGCCACTTTGCGCTCAGCGACGTTGCCATATTCGATCAGCATCGTGGCCTTGAAGTTACTGCCATCCGGGCACAGCGGATTGTAGGCGTCTAGCTCTGACTGAATACCCTCTTCTTCAAAGATCTTCTCGATGCGCAGCATCTCCTGCACTTGGTAGCGCAGCGTCATCTCGTCTTCAAAAAGTAGCGTCACATGGTTGCCCAAGTAGACGCTACGGTTTTTCTTGTGCTGCATGACCTGTTTGCGAAACTCGGGACGCTGCTTCGCGTAAGTCTCGAGGGTCATTAGGCTTTCACGGGAAATGATCATGACAAACTCCTTAATTCAATGACTGAGATCAGATTGCATAAGCCTTGCGTATCAAGGTCAGCGGGTGGGCCATCTCGGCTTTTTTCAGGCCATTTTCATCCATGCCCTGCGCGATATGGTGACCTGCGAGCTGGCAGTCCGATGAAATGTAATTAGGCTCCTCATTGGCCATCGCCTTGAATACTGGCTTGCCGATCTTCATCGACGCCGCGTGATATTCCTTTTTCACGCCATAGGTACCCGCATGACCGGAGCAACGCTCGACGATGTTAAGCTTGGTGTCCGGCACAAGCTGCAGCATGTCAGCTGTTTTACGCCCGACATTCTGCACGCGGGAATGACACGGTATGTGATACGACACATGACCCAGCGACTGCTTGAAATCTGTCTTCAGCAAACCATCACGATTGCGCGCGACAAAATACTCAAACGGATCCCACATCGCCCCTTTCACCTGCTGAGTATCAGCACAATCGGGGAACATCAGCGGCAGCTCCTGCTTGTACATCAGTGTGCATGACGGAACTGGCGTAAGGATCGCGTAGCCCTCTCTGGCCAGCTTGGCCAGATGCGGAATGTTGATGGCTTTTTTTTCTGCCACACCTTGTAAGTCGCCTTGCTCCAACTTGGGCATGCCGCAACACGCCTCCTTCTCAACCATCACATACGGGATCTCGTTGTGATCGAGAATTGCGAGCAAATCATGGCCCATACCGGGCTCGTTGTAGTTGACGTAGCAGGTTGAATAAATTGCGACTTTGCCGGGGGTGTGCTTTCCATCCTTCACGGGATGATTCGCAGATTTTTTTGCTCCCGAGCGGAATTTGGTGGATGCAAATTCGGGCAGCCAAGCTTTCTTGTCGACGCCCAAGGCATTCTCCAGGATGCCACGCGCGACACTCGATTTGTTCACCGCATTGACGGTTTGCGTCACGATGGGAATACCGGCGAATTTACCCAGGCCGTCGGTGTCGGAGAGGAATTTGTCGCGCGCGAGAACCTCACCTTTCTTGAACTTCACTGCTTTTGCACGCAGCATCAGATGCGGAAAATCCAGGTTCCATTCATGCGGCGGCGTGTACGGGCACTTGGTCATGTAGCACAGGTCGCACAGATAGCACTGATCGACGACCTTCATGTAATCTTTTTTGTCGACGCCATCGACCTCCATCGTGTCTGATTCATCGACCAGATCGAACAGCGTGGGGAACGACTGGCACAGGGACACACAGCGACGGCAGCCATGGCAGATGTCGTATACCCGCTCCAGCTCAGCGTTTAGAGATTCTTCGTTGTAGAAATCTTCAGACAGCCAGTCCAGCGGATGCCGGGTCGGTGCTTCCAGATTACCTTCACGTGCCATGATGGTTTCCCTCGTGTGCGTGATTTTTAATTGTCGGATTGATGTGATTGTGGCAGGCGCAAACCAACAGGGGAAAGGTCGTTTCGCCTGCCACAACCCTCTCCGCTTGCGCGAAGAGAGTCATGCAATGCCGGAAGAAGAAGCTGCCGTGCTCTATCGCCGGGTCGTAGTCCGGCAATAGAGCAGCAGCGAGTGCTTAGTCAACCAGTGCGTCCAGGGCTTTCTGGTAGCGGTTCGCGTGCGAACGCTCAGCCTTGGCCAGCGTCTCGAACCAGTCAGCGATCTCGTCGAAGCCTTCTTCGCGAGCGGTCTTGGCCATACCCGGGTACATGTCGGTGTACTCGTGGGTTTCTCCGGCGACAGCAGCCATCAGATTCTGGCGCGAGGAGCCAATTGGCAGGCCGGTTGCGGGGTCACCGCACTGCTCGAGGTACTCGAGGTGGCCGTGAGCGTGGCCGGTTTCGCCTTCAGCGGTCGAGCGGAACAGTGCTGCAACGTCGTTCTGGCCCTCGATGTCAGCCTTGTTCGCGAAGTACAGGTAGCGGCGGTTGGCCTGGGATTCGCCAGCGAAGGCGTCTTTCAGATTGGCCTCAGTCTTGGAGCCTTTCAACTTGGACATCTGCATCTCCTTATGAATTCACAAAGTAAACGTGCCGTCGCAGCCGATCATGGAAGCCTGCGCGAACGACTACGACTGAAAACCGACTAGCTAGTATAGGTTTTCGGAATGGATTGTGACGGCGGGTTCGGAAAATCTCAAATTGGCGTTCTCAATGCCGCCGATTAAGAAAACTAATCGATCTTGAGGAAAGGCTTAATGAGAACTATTATCAACCGAATGATCATGGCCGGTAAATCAGCGCGGTTGCGTGAGCCGCGATGCCTTCTTCCCGTCCCTCCCAGCCCAGCCGTTCATTGGTCTTGGCTTTCACATTGACCTGCGAAGGCAGGATCCCGAGGTCTTCGGCGATGTGCACCGTCATGACCGGCAAGTGCGGCGCGAGTTTGGGTTGTTGGGCGATCAATGTGGCATCGATATTGCCAATTTCAAAACCTGCCTCATGCAGCGTTTGCCGAGCGGCCCGCAGCAACACACGTGAGTCAGCGCCGGCGTAGCTCGCATCAGTATCAGGGAAGTGTCGACCGATGTCGCCCAGCCCGGCGGCGCCGAACAGCGCATCCGTGATCGCATGCAGCAACACATCCGCATCCGAATGTCCCATCAGACCCATCCGGTGCGGGATGGTCACGCCGCCGATGATCAGCGGACGGCCAGGCACCAGTGCATGGCTGTCATAACCCTGCCCGACTCGGAACGGCGGCGGTGTCTTCATGCGTTTCCTTTCAGATGGAGTTCAGCGAGCAGCATATCCTCCGGCAGCGTCACCTTGAAATTTCGCGGACTGCCCTCGACTAGCCGTGGCTTGAGACCAAGGCGCTCGAATGCGCTGGCCTCGTCGGTAATCGCCTCGCTAGACTGCAAGGCCGACAAGAGTGGCGCATGCCGGAACATCTGCGGCGTCTGCGCAGCCCACAAGTGCTCTCTCGGCACGGTGTGATCTGCGTGCGCGTGAGCATCACTTCGCTTGAGAGTGTCGACTACCGGCAGTGCCAGCAAACCACCCACGGGATCGTCCTTTACGAAGGAGATCAGCTTTTCAATCAGTTCATGACTAATGCCGGGACGCGCGGCGTCATGCACAAGTATCCAGTCGTCGGAGTCAACATCATGCGCCATAGCGAGCAGGCCATTGGTCACCGATGCCTGCCGGGTCGCTCCACCGCAGCGCAAGATCCGGGTGCGAGGCATCGCTGGCAGTGCATCAATGTAGCCATCCGCAGCGCTCACCACCAGATAAATGGCGTCAATCAGCGGCGAATCGGAGAAGGTCTGCATCACATGCTGAATCATGGGCTTGCCAGCCAGTGGCGCATATTGCTTGGGCATGGGGCTACCCATGCGCGAACCGATGCCGGCGGCGGGTATCAGAGCGATGAAACGCGGCAGGCTCATGGGCGGGTCGGCAATTAGTGAAAATCCGGTCATCCCGGATGGAGAGCGTTCTGAGAGCGGCCCGGCGGGCTGGCGTTGATTGTTTGCGGTCATGGGCCGAATCTACCGGACCAGGACCAGCACCATGCGATGACTGATTTATAATCTCATCTTGGTTTTTTACTGTCAATTCGGCCCTCGCCTGCATCCGCCTGATACCGCTTGAATCTGGTCTATCAGGCGGCGCAACCGTGAGGGCAAGCCCATCGCGAAGACCGTAGCGTCTTTGCAGATCATGCCCTTAAGTCCTGCCACACCGCTGCCCAAACCCGGCCACCGATTCGTGCTTCCTGCGCTGCACGGCGCGGCGGAAGCGTTCGTGCTTGCGCAAGCCGCGCATGAATTGAAGGCCAGCGGTCGAATGCTTGCCATCGTCGTCGCCGATGCGCCCAATGCGCAACGCTTGCTGGCCGAAATCAGCTGGCTAGGCAAGACCGGCACTGACAACCTACGTTGTCATCTGCTGCCCGATTGGGAAACCCTGCCCTACGATCAATTCTCGCCACATCAGGATCTGGTATCAGAACGACTAGCGACGTTGCATGAAATCCAGAGTGGCGAATGCGATGTGCTGATCGTTCCTGCCACCACGGCGCTGGTGCGCATGGGGCCGCCATCATTTCTCGCCGCTTATACCTTCTTCTTCAAGCAGGGCGAGCGTCTGGATGAAAACAAGCTGAAGTCACAACTGACGCTCGCCGGCTATCACCATGTCGGACAAGTCATGTCGCCAGGCGAGTACTCAGTGCGCGGTGGGCTGATCGATCTGTTCCCAATGGGCTCGGCGCTGCCCTACCGGCTCGACTTGTTCGGCGACAGCATCGAAAGCATACGGACCTTTGATGTCGATACCCAGCGCTCACTGTACCCCGTGAAAGAAGTCCGGATGCTGCCGGGTCGCGAATTCCCTATGGATGAGAGCGCGCGCAGCGCCTTCCGCAGCCGTTGGCGGGAAGCGATCGAGGGCGATCCCAGCCGATCTCACGTGTATCGCGACATCGGTAATGGGATTGCCTCTGCGGGTATTGAGTACTACCTACCACTGTTTTTCGAACATACCGTAACGCTTTTTGAATATCTGCCAGACAGTTGCGGCGTCGCTCTGATCGGCGATATCGATGCCTCGATCAAGCGCTTCTGGAATGACACTCGCTCGCGTTACAACTTCCTGAAAGCTGACCGCGAGCGCCCATTACTGGCGCCCGAGCAGATCTTCCTGACAGATGAAGATTTTTTTACACTGATCAAGCCACATGGTCGCTGGGTGTTGCAAGAAGATGCCTCCGCCTCTGCGCTTTCCTCGCCGCTACCAGATATCGCTGTCAACCGACGGCTTGATGACCCATTGAGTAATCTCCGTTCGTTCGCGTTGCAGACCCCGGCGCGGGTGATGATTTGCGCCGAGTCCAGCGGACGCCGAGAAACCCTGCGCGACTATTTCAGCGAATACGATCTTCCGTTGTCCGTCTGCGAGAACCTTGACGATTTCAACAGGCAAACAGACAAGTTGATGCTATGCGTCGCCCCGCTGCATGCTGGCTGCATCTTGTCGACTGAGCTAGGCGGTATCGCGTTCATCACCGAAACCGAGCTGTATGCTGGCAGCGGCCGCCGTGCAGGTCGTCGTAAACAAGAAGCCGTCACTCAGGTCGATGCGATGGTTCGCGATCTGTCCGAGCTGAAAATCGGCGACCCCGTGGTACATATCAATCACGGGATCGGTCGTTACCACGGGCTGATCAGCATGGATCTGGGTGAGGGCGAGACAGAATTTCTCCACCTCGAATACGCAAAAGAAACCAAGCTGTATGTGCCCGTCTCGCAGCTGCACGTGATCTCGCGCTACTCTGGTGCCGCGCCCGAAGATGCTCCGTTGCATGCGCTCGGGTCAGGCCAGTGGGATAAGGCCAAGCGCAAGGCGGCCGAGCAAATACGCGACACGGCTGCCGAGCTGCTGAATCTGTACGCACGCCGCGCCAGCCGGCAGGGTCATGCGTTCCAGTACTCTGCGCACGACTATGACGCGTTTGCCGAGTCCTTCGGATTCGAAGAGACTCCCGATCAATCCGCGGCAATCCACGCGTCGCATTGCGGGCAACGTTTGTCGCCGTCATGGGCGGTAAACAAGTGGCAATCCTGGCACCCACTACGCTGCTGGCAGAACAACACGCGCTGACTTTTGCTGACCGCTTCGCGGACTGGCCAGTGCGCATCGCCGAGCTGTCGCGCTTCCGCACCGGAAAGGAAGTCACGCAGGCGCTGAAGGGGCTGGCCGAGGGTACCATCGATATCGTGATCGGCACCCACAAGCTGCTGTCCTCTGATGTCAAATTCCAGCGCCTCGGGCTAGTAATCATCGATGAAGAGCATCGTTTCGGCGTACGCCAGAAAGAGGCGTTGAAAGCCCTGCGCGCCGAGGTCGATGTGCTGACACTCACTGCCACGCCGATTCCGCGTACCTTGGGCATGGCGCTGGAAGGTCTGCGCGATTTCTCAGTCATCGCAACCGCGCCGCAAAAACGGCTGGCCATCAAGACATTTGTGCGCGGCGAATCCGATTCCATCATTCGCGAAGCCTGTCTGCGCGAGCTCAAGCGCGGTGGACAAGTGTACTTCTTGCATAATGAGGTCGAGACAATAGAAAACCGCAAGGCCAAACTCGAAGAACTGTTGCCGGAGGCGAGAATTGCTATTGCACACGGCCAGATGCATGAACGCGAACTTGAAAAAGTCATGCGTGATTTTGTCGCGCAGCGCTTCAATATCTTGTTGTGCACGACGATCATCGAAACCGGCATTGATGTGCCAACCGCGAACACCATCATCATGCATCGTGCTGACCGCTTTGGTCTCGCGCAACTGCATCAGCTGCGCGGTCGCGTTGGTCGATCGCATCATCAGGCCTATGCGTATTTGCTGGTCCATGATGTGCAATCACTGACTAAGCAAGCCGAACGTCGACTGGAAGCGATCCAGCAAATGGAAGAACTGGGCAGCGGTTTTTATCTCGCGATGCACGATCTTGAAATTCGTGGTGCAGGCGAGGTTCTGGGTGAAAATCAATCCGGCGACATGACCGAGATCGGCTTCCAGCTGTACTCGGACATGTTGCATGCCGCTGTCAAGGCACTAAAGAATGGCAAAGAACCTGATCTGGCAGCGCCCTTGTCCACGACCACCGAAATCAATCTGCATGTACCCGCCCTGCTGCCCGCTGATTTCTGCGGTGATGTGCATGAACGGCTGTCGATCTACAAGCGACTCGCCAATTGTGAAACTGCGGATTCCATCGACGATATGCAGGAAGAATTGATCGACCGCTTCGGCAAACTCCCCGATGCGGCCAAGGCACTGATCGAGACCCACCGACTGCGGCTGTCTGCGAAAAAAGTCGGTATCGTGAAGATCGATGCCCATGCCGAGTCAGCACTGTTGCAGTTCGAACCCAAGCCACCGATTGATCCGATACGCATCATCGACCTGATACAAAAAAGTCGTCATATCAAGCTTTCCGGCCAAGACAAACTTCGCATCACTGCCAACATGCCCGACCTGTCTACGCGAGTGTCTCAGGTCAAGGCAACGATCAAGGCGCTGGCTGCCTGACAGTACTCACCATGGTTGACATGAAACTTATCATCCAAGGCCCGCAGGCTGCGTGGCACGCCGCTCATCGGGTCGCAGATATTGCGAAAGCCCATACGGTCAAACAGATCAGCGAGCATGTATTCCGTTGCGATGGCGTGCAGAGCGATGAAGAGACCCGAGACGCCGTACGCGGTGCCTGCCTGGGCTCAGGCGTGGATAGTGCCTTCGTACCCGTCGATCTCGGGCTGGAGCGGTTCCGTGTTCTGGTGATGGACATGGATTCAACACTGATCACCATCGAATGCATCGACGAGATCGCTGATATGCAAGGGCTCAAATCGGAGGTGGCTGAGATTACCGAGGCTGCGATGCGCGGCGAACTGGATTTTCGTGACAGCCTGTTAAAGCGTGTCGCGCTGCTGGAGGGACTGGATGCGTCCACGCTGGATCGGGTCTTCGAGCAGCGCCTGAAACTCTCCAAAGGAGCAAAGAGTCTGCTGGATGCCATGAAAATCGCTGGTCTACGCACGGTGCTGGTATCCGGCGGGTTTACCTACTTCACTGAGCGTTTGCAGCAATCACTGCCACTCGACCTGACGCGTGCCAACGTACTGGAAGTCAGCAAAGGCAAGCTGACCGGGCGCGTACAAGGCGAGATCATCGACGCACAAGCCAAACGCAGCACAGTGGAACAAGAATGCGCCGCACTGGGTGTCTCGACTGCAGCCGCAATCGTCATCGGCGATGGCGCGAACGATTTGGAGATGATGGCGGTCGCCGGTCTATCCGTTGCCTACCGCGCGAAACCTGTGGTGCAGCAAAAAGCCAGCGTCGCGCTGAATTTTTCGGGATTGGATGGCTTGTTGAATCTGTTCCATTGAGTCAGGATCAGACAATGGACTATCAAGTGACCTTTGATGCCGATACCGAGTCCCGCAAGCGCTGGCTGTGGTGGCTCTATCTGGGGCATGGCGCATCGGTTGTGTTCTCGCTCGGTATGCTGTCCTTCATTCCCCTGATCATCAACTACCTCAAGAGAGACGAGACCGCGGGCAGCCTCCTGTACACGCATCACCAGTGGCAGATCCGCTCGTTCTGGTGGTATGTGGTGTGGTTTTCGGTGGCCTGCTTGATCGCGTTCACGATCATTGGCATTCCGCTGGCTATGCTGATCTGGGCCGGAGCGTGGATGTGGAAAGCGTACCGGCTGACCAAAGGATTCATCTACCTGTCGGACAACAAGCCTATGTCAGTACCTTCAGCGCCTGCTCAAGATCATTGATCAGGTCGCGCGCGTCTTCCAGACCGATATTGAAACGCACCAGCTGACCCGCCTCGGTCCAGGCGCGCCGCATCTGCGCGATACGATAAGGAACAGCCAGACTGTTCGCGCCACCCCAGCTATAGCCGATCTTGAACAACTTCAGGCTGTCGATGAAACGATCTGTTTGCTCCTCGGTGAATCTTGGATCGAACAATACCGAGAACAGCCCACCGGCGCCCGAGAAATCACGCTTCCAGATCAGGTGCCCCGGGCAATCGTCAAACGCCGGATGCAGCACCTTCGCTATTTCCGGTCTTTGCTTCAGCCATGCTGCAATCTCGCGCGCTGCTTGGTCATGCGCATCAAAACGCAGCTTCATCGTTGGCAGCCCACGCAGCACCAGATAGGTATCGTCCGCCGAGACGCCCATGCCCAGTCGCATGTGCGCCATCTCGATCTTGCGATGCAGCTCGCGGTCGCGCGTGATCACCGCACCCATCAGCACATCCGAGCCGCCCGAATGGTATTTGGTCAGCGCCTGCATCACGATATCCACGCCATAGTCGAATGCGCGAAACGCAAGCCCTGCTGCCCAGGTGTTGTCGAGCGCCACCGGAACGTGCTTCGCCCTCGCCCCGCGGCAGATCGCGGGAATATCCGGCATTTCCATGGATACCGAACCCGGTGCCTCCGTCCAGATCAGGCGGGTATTTGGTCGAATCAATTCGGTGATGCCTTCACCGATCAGCGGATCGTAGTAGCGTGTGCTGATACCGAAATCGCGGGTGAGCCAGTCGCCCATCTCGCGGTTCGGATTGTAGACATTGTCGGGCAGGAGCACATCGTCGCCAGTCTTCAGCAGCGCGAGATCAATCATCGAAATTGCCGCCAAACCACTGGGCGCAAGCAGACAGTGCTCGCCGCCCTCGATCTCGGCCAGACGCGCCTCGAGCGTGAACGTGGTCGGTGTCCCATGCAGACCGTAGGTGTAGGACTGCTTGTCCTGCCAGTTACGCGCGCGTAACGCCCCAACATTCTTGAACAAGACGGTTGACGCATGATGTATCGCCGTCGGAAACGCAGCAAAACCCTCGGGCGGGCGATAGTCCGTCGTGGTCAGCAAAGTCTGCAGCTGCTTCTTTTCACTCATGATCGGTCAGGTTCAGTCTGCGCTGGCCCAGAGATCGTGAGCGTCCGCAGCCGTGATGGTCACGTCAATGAACTCGCCTACCTTCAACGTGCGCGAGGGATCGTAGGGCCGCTTCACGTAAACGACACCATCGATCTCTGGCGCATCAGCAGGTGAACGGGCAACCGCGCCAGTGCGATCAAACTGATCGATCAGGACCCGCATTCTCTTGCCGACTTTTGCCTGAAGTCGCTGGCGAGAAATCGTCGCCTGCATTTGCATCACGCGCGCGCGACGCTCTTCCCGGATGTCGTCCGAGATGGGGGCAGCGATCTCGTTCGCGGCGGCACCCTCGACCGGCGAATACGCAAAGCAGCCAAGCCGGTCAATCTGTGCTTCCTGAAGGAAGTCGAGCAGATACTGAAATTCTTCCTCGGTCTCACCAGGAAAACCGGCAATGAAGGTCGAGCGTATCGTGATGTCCGGGCAAGCTGCGCGCCACGCACGGATACGCTCAATGTTCTTTTCTCCACTAGCGGGGCGCTTCATGCGCTTGAGCACATCAGGATGCGCATGCTGAAGCGGCACATCGAGATAAGGCAGAACATGGCCGCCATTCATCATCGGTATTACCTCGTCCACATGCGGATACGGATACACATAGTGCAGCCTCACCCATGCATCATGCGCCTTGGCCAGTTCACCCAGTGAGCGCACAAGATCCGTCATGTGCGTGCGCACGGGTTTACCATTCCAGAATCCGGTGCGGAATTTCACATCGACGCCATAAGCACTGGTATCTTGCGAGATCACCAGCAGCTCTTTCACACCTGCCTTGAAGAGGTTTTCTGCCTCGAGCATCACTTCGGCAATCGGGCGTGACACCAGATCGCCGCGCAACGATGGAATGATGCAGAAGCTGCAGCGATGATTGCAGCCTTCGGAAATCTTCAGATATGCATAATGCTTCGGCGTCAGCTTCACGCCCTGCGGCGGCACCAGATCGAGGAAAGGCTCATGCGGCTTGGGCAGGTGCAGATGCACTGCATCCATCACCTCACCGAGCGCATGTGGGCCCGTGACTGCCAGCACCTTCGGATGCACCTTGTGCACGATGTCGTCGCCCGACGAATCCTTCTTGCCGCCTAGGCAACCAGTAACAATTACCTTGCCATTCTCGTTCAATGCTTCACCAATCGCATCCAGCGATTCCTTCACCGCAGAATCAATGAAACCGCAGGTATTCACGATGACCAGATCCGCGCCATCGTAAGATTTTGCGGTGTCATAGCCTTCGGCGCGCAGCTGGGTAAGGATCTGTTCGGAATCGACCAAGGCCTTCGGGCATCCGAGGGAGACAAAGCCGACTTTGGGTGTTGAAGTAGAGGACATCGGAGACCAAGAGGCGAGCCCGCCACAGCGGCGGCGCGGGACCGCATTGTACCTGTCATGCGCCCTCGCTTGCTCGCGAGGGCGTGGCCTCGACCCATGATCGCCAGGACTGGCTCACAGTCCGGGCGGGGTGGGGAGATTTATTTCGCTTCGGTCGCCGCCTTGGCCATGGGCGCCCCGGGGAAGGGAAACACGCCGAACACATTTTTTGCCTGGCTCTGCATCTGCTCCTGCATCTGGATGAACAGGCTCTTGCTCTGTTCGATGTAGTTGCTCATCATGCCCTGCATCATCGGTCCCTGCACGCTCATGAATTGCGTCCACATCTCGGGGCTGAACGTCTTCTCGTCCATGATGCCCTTGGAGTTTTCTGCGAGCTTGTTCTGGATGTCGATGAAGACCTGAATATTCTTCTCCAGGTAAGAGCCCATCATGCCCTGCATCGCATGGCCGTAGTAACGAATGATCTGCGACAGCGCCGAGCTCGAGAACATCGGCTGCCCATTGGCTTCTTCTTCAAGGATGATTTGCAGCAGGATGCTGCGAGTCAGATCTTCTTCGGTCTTGGCGTCTACGACGACGAAGTCCTCGTTGCCCAGCACAAGCTGTTTCACATCAGCAAGGGTGATGTAAGAACTGGTCTGCGTGTCATACAGACGCCGGTTCGGATATTTCTTGATCAGGCGCTCCGACGCCTTTTTAGCGATGCTCATGGGGGTTCCGTTTATTTTGCGTCGCAATGTAGCCACGACATTGTAGTCAAATTCCGAACCTGAGTTCGTATCTCCGGCCTCGTATAGTGCACGAAAACAATGACTTCGCAAAGCAAAGTCTTTCAGCTTTGCAATATATTGCGACGCGATGTCGGGGGTTTTTCCAAAATAGAAATTTCTCTATTTCGACGGCGTAATCAGCGGTGCAAGGTAAGCAAACACTCAGGCCTTTACTTTTACATAACTGCCCGGTGCCGGCTCAATCGGCGGGTGTGACCGATTGCCATAATTGCGGGGCGCATCGACCTGCTCGCCAGCGTGGCTGGCCAGGAACTCCGCCCAGCCTGTCCACCAACTTCCCGGGTGCTCGGTCGCCCCGGCAAACCAGTCATCGGCCTGCTCAGGCAGCTGGTCATTCGTCCAGTAGCTGCGCTTCTTTTTGGCGGGGGGATTGATGACCCCGGCAATATGACCGGACGCTCCGAGCACAAAGCGGTTCTTGGTTCGCTTGCCCGCATTGATCAGCCCGGCGCTTGCATAGGCACTGGGCCAGGGAACAATATGGTCTTCACGTGATGCGTAAATGAACGCTGGCGTCTGTATCTTCCCCAGATCGATAGGATCACCGGACACGGAAAGTTTGCCGGGGATGCGCAGATTATTCTCGAGGTACATGTTGCGCAGGTAGTAGCAGAACATTGGCCCGGGAAGATTGGTGCTATCCGAATTCCAGTACAGCAGATCAAACGCCGGCGGGCTTTCGCCTTTCAGATAATTGGCCTCGACATAGTTCCAAACCAAGTCATTGGGTCGCAAACTGGAGAACGCCGCTGCAAAATCTCGCCCCGGCATCAGGCCGCCTTTGCCTATAGCCTGTTCACGCTGGACCACCTGCGCTTCATCGACGTACACGTCGATCGTGCCGACATCGCTGAAGTCGAGCATGGTGGTCAGCAAGGTCAGGCTGGCGGCAGGCTTCTCGCCACGCGCCGCCATCGCTGCCAGAGCACTGGCCAGCAGGGTGCCGCCCACGCAAAAGCCCAGCGTGTTCACTTGCTTTTCACCGCTGATCTCTTGCGCGACATGAATCGCTTCGATCACGCCCTGCTCGACATAATCATCCCAGCCTAGCGATCCGCGCTCGGCACCCGGATTAACCCATGAGACGACGAGCACCGTATGCCCCTGCTCGACCGCGTAACGAATCAACGAGTTTTCCGGCTGAAGATCAAGGATGTAGAACTTGTTAATGCAAGGCGGAACGATTAGCAGCGGACGCCGATAGACCTTTTTCGTCAGCGGACGATACTGAATCAGCTGCATCACCTCATTCTGGAACACGACGCCGCCCTCACTGGTGGCGACATTACGTCCGACCTCAAACGCGTTTTCATCGGTCTGAGAGACATGGCCTCGTCGCATGTCTGCGATCATGTTCATGATGCCATTCTGTAGGCTCTCGCCCTTGGTCTCGATCAGCTTTTGCTGCGCATCTGGATTAGTCGCCATGAAATTCGACGGCGACATCGCATCGATCGCCTGCTGAGTGGCGAAGCGGATTTTCTTTTTGGTCTTGTGATCAGCTTCAACGGTATCCGCGAGCGCATTCAAGTAGCGAGCATTGAGCAGATAGGCGGCAGCGTTGAACGCATGCAGGGGATTGGAACTCCACGCCGGCGATGAAAAACGACGATCTCGTATCTCGGGCGTGCGCGAGGCGAGCAAACCTGTCCATAAAGTGGACATTTCTTCGATGTAATCTTTCTGCAGCTGCGTCAGCTTTTCCGGCGGCACCATGGCCATGACTGACGACATGCCCGGCACATCAGGCAGCCCGGGCATCATCGGCGTGGCGGGCATGCCTTGCATCCCGGTCTGCATTAGATTGATCACCGACTGCCAGCCCTTGGGATCAGCGAACTGCGCCATCCATGCTGCCGCGCCCGATACAGGATCCGTTTTACTGCCCTGACCAGGTTGCGCGCGGCTGGCTGATTTGCTCATGCGATCTCCCCCGTATTAAAACCGCCGTTTTCGCGTATGCTGCGCGCCATCGATGGGATAACTTGGCAAGAGGAGCGCATGCACATCGCTGCGGTTGGCTGGATGTATGTCGTGCTGATGATGGCTATCACCGAAGATTCGGTGATAGCCGGCATTATGACGTTTTTCTTTTACGGTGTGTTACCGACACTTGTCATTGTTTATATCGGCGGAAGCGGCCAGCGTAGAAAACGCCGCGAGCTAGACAGGCTGCAAGCCATGCAAGAGCGGCAACAAGCGGGGCAAGATCAACCGCCCGGACCTACTTGATCCAGATCAGCGTCGCCATGCGGCCTGTGACCCGCTCGCGACGAAAAGAATAAAAATTCACGGGTTCGCTCATGGTGCAGTAGTCGCCGCCCATCACATGGGTCACGCCTGCGACTGACAGTGCCAAGCGCGCAAGCTGAGGCAAGTCGGCGAGATATTTTCCCGGTTTGCCCTGAATCGCAGTGAAAGCCCTTCGGGCCTCATCGCCCAAGCGATCGAATGCCCGCAGAACATCGTCACCGACTTCGAAGCAGGCAGGCCCGATGCCCGGCCCGAGCCAAGCCGACAATTCCCCCGCGCCAGCTTCTCTCATGCGCCCAACCGTCGCCTCGATCACACCGGCGGCCAGCCCGCGCCATCCGGCATGCGCTGCGCCCACGACCTTGCCCTGCCTGTCGGCCAGCAACACCGGCATGCAATCGGCGGTCATGATCGCGCAGACGATGCCGGGCTCAGTCGCGAAACTGGCGTCGGCCTTGGGCACGCTGTGCTGCGCGTGCACGGATTTCGCATCGACAACCCGGATGCCATGCACCTGCTCCAGCCACACTGGCTCCGACGGCAGCACGGACCGCAGCAGTGCTCGATTATGCTCAACGGCGGCCGGCAGATCGCCGACATGCGTGCCAAGGTTCAGGCCGCCGCCGCCCGCGCCATCATCGTAAGGCGGCAAGCTCACGCCACCGGATCGCACCGTCGACAGCGCGCCGATACGCTCGGGGAGATCGGGCCAGTGAATAGGAAGTGAACGCATCGCAGTCAAACGGATATTCCCGCGCGCACCAGCAGGTCGGCCATGTCTGCGGACACAGGCGCATGCCACTCGCAATCCACGCCAGTGCCCGGATGCGCAAGGCGCAGTCTTTCAGCATGCAGCGCCTGCCGGGGAAAGACCGATACGAGATGCGATTTTCCGTATACCGCATCACCCACAATGGGAAAACCGATCGATTGCAGGTGCACACGAATCTGATGCGTGCGACCGGTCTCCAGCTGGCAACGCAGAAGCGCCACCGGTCGACCATCGATCTGGCCGGAAGCTACCTTCTGGTAGTGCGTCACCGCTGGCTTGGCCAGCGGTGACTTGCTGACGGCCATACGCGTGCGCTCGCGAGCATGACGGGCAATCGCCGCCTCGATGCGGCCGCTCGACACGGGCTGCCCCCAGACTAGGGCCAGATACTCGCGGCCCATGGAACGCTCCTGCAACTGGCGCACGAGATCTGTTTGCGCGACCAGCGTTCGCGCCACCACCAGCAGGCCACTGGTGTCCTTGTCCAGTCGATGCACGATGCCGGCACGCGGCACACCCTCCAGCTCAGGCCAGCGGTGCAACAGACCGTTGAGCAGGGTGCCCGACCAATTGCCCGCTGCCGGGTGCACGACCAGTCCGACCGGCTTGTTCAGAACGATGATGGATGAATCTTCATGCACCACCGTCAGCGGTACGGGCTCTGGCGCATAAGCATGCGCCTGTTCGGCAGGTTGCGGCTGCACGGAGATCGTTTCGACGCCAAGCATCAGGCTGCGCACCTTGGCCGGTTTGCCGTCAACCAGCACCCGTCCCTCCTCTATCCACTGCTGTATCCGGCCCCGCGAGAACTGCGGCAGCAGCACCGACAAAGCCTTGTCGAGCCTCACACCCTGACTGCTGTCATCCAGACGCAAAGAAATAGGGTCAAGGCTGACGCCAACGACCTCGGCATCATCCAAAGCATCGTCATCCATCAGTTCGTCGGAAAGGGCCTGGCTGTCTGCTCTCACGGGGTATCCATCGGCTATAATCGGCGCATCAAATTTTCCGCGCAAGCGCCCCGCCCCATAATGAAAAAATTTCTGACACTTGCTGTGATTGCGCTCGCCTTTGTGCTGTCGGGCTGCGGCTCGCTGGGAGAAAAAAATGACGAGACCAAGGGCTGGTCGGCGGACAAATTATACGCCGAGGCCAAGGACGAACTGAGATCGGGTAACTACGAAAAAGCGATCAAGTATTTCGAGAAGCTCGAATCGCGCTACCCTTTCGGCGTCTATGCACAGCAGGCACAGATGGAAGTCGCTTATGCCTACTACCGCCAGAATGAACAGGCACAGTGCCTGGCGGCAGTGGAGCGTTTCATCCGCCTTCACCCCAACCATGTCAACGTCGACTACATGTACTATCTGAGGGGTCTGGCGAACTTCAATGACAAGAAAGGGCTGTTCGACTTCATCAGCAGCCAGGATCCGACCGAGCGCGACCCGAAAGCGGCGCGCGAAGCATTCGACGCATTCAAGCAACTGGTCGATCGCTTCCCCGAAAGCAAATACGCTGACGATGCACGTGACCGGCTGCGCTATCTGGTCGAAGCCATGGCGCAGTATGAAGTGCACGTGGCCGATTACTACCTTCGACGTGGCGCGCATGTCGCGGCGATCAATCGCGCACAGGTCGTCATCCGGGATTATCCGGCATCGCCCTCGGTGCGCAATGCGCTGCGCGTACAGATCCGCGCCTATGATGCGCTGGGCATGAACGACCTGCGCGACGATACCGAGCGCGTGTTCCAGCTCAACTACAAAGTTAACTCCGCTGCGCAGATCACCAACGATGCAGAAAAATCCTGGTGGAAGTTCTGGTGATGCTCTGGTGATGCGCTAGGCAGCAATCCAATGCCCGAAACGGCTGCCCGGACCGCCGCCACGGTTATCAGCGATTACCCCTGCTTGCGCCGAAATACCCAGCGTGCCTCATCCGAGGCCGCTGGCGCGAATGCATAACCCTCTGTGTCAAAAGCCTTCAGCTTCTCTGGTGTGGTGATTTTTTTCTCGATCGCGTAGCGCGCCATCAGCCCGCGCGCACGCTTGGCGTGGAATGAAATGATCTTGTACTTGCCGCCCTTCCAATCCTCGAAAACGGGCGCGATCACCGGTACCGGCAGATCGTCCGCGTGGACTGCCTTGAAATACTCCTCCGAGGCCAGATTCACCAGTGCTTTTGATTTGAGCGACTTGAGCGTGTCGGCCAGATGGCCCGTGAGTTCATCGCCCCAGAAGGCATACAGATCCTTACCCCGCTGGGTCTGCAGGCGAGTCCCCATCTCCAGACGATACGGTTGCATCAGATCCAGCGGACGCAGCAGCCCATACAGCCCCGACAAGATGCGCAAATGATCCTGTGCCCCGAACGCGGGATAAAATCCGGCAAGGTATGTACGTCCGTAGTCAGCGGTGATTCATAGTCCAGCGTCTTCGCCGGCGACAAGACCATCAGCATGAGCTGCACTCCTTCAGATAATTTCCCAGAATGATACCGAAAGCAAGCTCTGTGTTCAGACATCGCGTCGTGCTCGATACCAACGTTTGCCTCGACCTGTTCATGTTTCGGGATCCACGATGGCAGGTGCTGCTGGAGTCGCTCATCTGTGGGGAGATCGAGGCATTTACCCGGCACGATTGCCGGCGCGAGTTCGAACTGGTGCTCGCCTATGACAAGATGAAACTCTCGGCAGAGTCGCAGGCGGCGATACTGACTGAATTCGATCAGCGGATACGGCCGTATGCAAGCAGTGAAAAGATTGAGGCTGGCGCGATGGCTGGTGGACTACCGGTTTGCAAGGATAGCGATGATCAGAAGTTCCTGGAGCTCGCGCTGGCATGCGAAGCAGATGTACTGATCACCAAGGACAAGGCCTTGCTGAAGCTGGCGCGCAAGACCGCGCGCAACGGGCAGTTCAAAATATTGGCACCGCAGGCATGGCTGGTATGGTTTGCAGCGTTGAAATGTTCGCAGATCAGCGCCGAGCCTGCAGATCTTTGAAGCCGCAAGGATCCCGCCCCCCAAAGTCCGAGTTAAGAAAATAAAAACGGCGGCAAAGCACTTCCGTTTGATGCCGTTTTTTTATCAATCTCGGAGACTTGACGCGAGGACTCAGGCCTTCCTCTGGCTCTTGATCCATTCGGTCATCTCGACCGCATTCGCTTTCCGATCCGCAGTCACTTGTTGCACCGTAGGACGCTCACCTACCTGTTTGAGGTAATCGCGCACCGGATAATCCGCCATCATGTCTTCACCATAGATCGCCTTGGTCGCCATGCCAACCATCGGCAGATGACAAATCGCAGCGCAATCGGCCATCGTAAATTGATCGCCTGCGATGTAAGGCGAGAACCTTGCGATACGCCCAAAGCCGGCGATGCTGCGCTTTAAAATTTTTTGCACGCGGACCTTGGTCTCATCGCTGATTTTCCCTCCGAAAAACGCCTCTGCGTAGAGCTCGCGCGCCACCAATTCAAGATGCAATTCCATGTACTGAATCAGCTCGCGGATGCGTGCCGCTTCAAACGTGTCAGCCGGCAGCAGCGGTTTTTGCGGATACGTCGCCTCGACGTAATCAAGCATCACTTGTGACTCGAATAGCACCTTGTCACCGATCTCGAAGTAAGGCACTTTGCCCAGAGGGGATTTCGCGAGCAATGCCGGTGAGCGGTCTACCCATACGAGTTTTTCCTGGAACGGGACTTCTTTTTCCAGCAACGCGAGCTTGACTTTGTTGTAGTAATTGCTGGCCGAGAAGCCGCACAGAGTTAGCATTCTGCCTCCTGGTTTTGATCGGTCCGGCGCGAGTCCGGGATGTGTTTATACAAGCTTGCTGGGGTTACAATGAAGGAATGCAGTCTATCACTGGCCGCATAACCCGACAGCGGCTCAATCGCCACTCAACACCGCCACTAACGAAGCCCCTGCCACCCCATGTCCGCCGAATTGCTCGCCTCCCGTCGAGATGCCACGCTGATCCTCACGCTCTCCAATCCGGGCGCGAGGAATGCGCTGCATCCTGACATGTATGCCGCCGGCGTGGAGGCCTTGTCGACCGCTGAGCGGGATCCCGAGATACGCGCTGTGGTGCTGACCGGCGCAGGCGATACTTTCTGCGCAGGCGGCAATCTGAATCGCTTACTCGAAAATCGCAGCAAAGAACGCGCGGTGGCCGCCGATTCGGTCGGCAAGCTGCATGCATGGGTGGAAGCACTGCGCGATTGCCCCAAGCCCGTGATCGCCGCCGTCGAAGGTCCGGCAGCCGGTGCAGGCTTCTCATTGGCTCTGGCCTGCGATCTGATCGTGGCTGCGCATTCATCGCAGTTCGTGGCGGCCTATGTGAAGGTAGGGCTGTCACCCGACGGCGGCATCAGCTGGGCGCTTTCTCAGGCTCTGCCACGTCAGCTGGCCACCGAGATCCTGATCGAAGGCAAAGCCGTCTCGGCAGCAAGGCTGCATCAGGCAGGCGTTGTCAACCGTGTCGTCGTTGACGGGCAGGCATTGAATGCCGCGCTGGACTGGAGCGACGAACTCGCGCGACTATCGCCGCATGCCATGGAAAACATCAAATCCCTGCTGAGAGAAGCACACAACCAAACCCTGCCTCAGCAACTGGAATCCGAAAAACAAAGCTTCGTCGATTGTCTGCACCACCGCGACGCGTTGGAAGGTATCACTGCCTTTCTCGAAAAAAGAAAACCTCATTATCAATGAGGTCACCGGTCAACAACAAAACAAGAAAGCAATCCCGCAATGAGCTTCAAACCACGTCGCCGCGTATTCCTGATGCGGCATGGCAGCGTCACTTACTTCGACAATGAAGGAAAGCCCTATCTGCCAGAGACCGTTCCGCTGAATGAACAGGGACAGGCGCAGACTACCGCCGCCGGTCGCGTATTCGCAGGCGCCGGCATACGCTTTGACAAAGTCATTGTATCGGGGCTACCCCGCACGCTGGAGACCGCCCATCGCGTTCTGGCCGAGACAGGACAGAAGATCGATCTCGAACACTGGCCCGAACTCGTGGAAATCCGAGGCGGCAAGCTCTCAGCAATACCGGATCACCAGCTGCGCGAAGCCTTCACCGGCGCGTTTGAGGGCGTGCCCCCCGAAGACAAACAATTTCTGGGTGGCGAGACGGTTGGTCAGCTGATGGACCGCGTCTATCCGGCCATCGACAAACTGCGTGCCGATCCCGAGTGGGACACGGTGTTGATGGTGCTCCATGGCGGAGTCAATCGCGCAATCCTGTCCTACGCGCTCACCGGTCAGCGACTATTCCTCGGCAATCTGGCACAGACGGCGGGCTGCATCAACGCGATGGATATTGGCGCATCAGCATCGGATTGGGTGGTGCGCCTGGTGAACTACTCACCACCGTCCGAGCTACAAGCCGAATCGCGCAGCACAACAATGGAAGCACTTTTCGAGCAGTACCGCAAGGCGCGTGGTCTGTAAGTTTCAATCAGTAGACTTCTACAAATAATAACGCAGGAGCAAGCGGGACTATGTACGAAGAATTCATGGGGACCAAACCTGTCGCAGAGCGCTTGAAAGTCGATCTCGATGCGCTCTCTGCCTACATGCACGACCACGTACAGGGATTCCAGGGGCATCTGCAGATAGAGCAATTCAAGGGGGGCCAGTCCAACCCGACGTTCAAGCTGAGTTCCGGCGACCAGCACTACGTGCTTCGTACCAAACCCGCGCCGGCGGCTAAGCTGCTGCCTTCTGCGCATGCGATCGATCGCGAATTCCGTGTGATGGATGCGCTATCGAAAACGGGTTTCCCAGCTGCTCGACAATACGCATTATGCGAAGACGAGTCCGTGATCGGGCGCGCGTTCTACATTATGCAATTTGTCGATGGCCGCGTGCTGTGGGATCAGTCGCTGCCCGGCATGAGCAATGAAGATCGCGCTGCGCACTATGATGAAATGAACCGCGTGATCGCTCAGTTGCACAGCCTCGACTACAAGCTCGTCGGCCTGGAAACCTTTGGCAAGCCGGGTAATTATTTCCAGCGCCAGATCGACCGCTGGATACGTCAGTACAAAGCGGCCGAGACCGAGCATATCCCGGCAATGGAACACCTGATCGAATGGCTTCCGAAGCATATTCCTGAGGGAGAGATCACCACCATCGTGCATGGCGACTATCGTCTCGACAACATGATCTTCCATCCGACCGAACCCAAGATTCTGGCGGTGCTCGACTGGGAGCTATCCACCCTCGGCCATCCGCTCGCCGATTTTTCTTATCACTGCATGAGCTGGCATATTGAGCCCGGCCTTTTCCGCGGTATTGGCGGACTCGATCTGAAAGCGCTGGGCATCCCGACTAAAGATGAGTACATCGCCCGCTACAGCGAACGCACAGGCATTCAGATCAACAAGGAAGATTTCCGCTTCTACCTGGCGTACAACATGTTCCGCATGGCGGGTATCCTGCAGGGCATCATGAAACGCTATCAGGATGGCACGGCGGCCAGTGAGCAAGCCTTAAAGAGTGGACAAGCAGCCAAACCAATGGCGATCATGGGCTGGGATTACGCGTCTGGCGCACGTCCTGTCTGATTCACTCACACCGAGCAATTCGATTACCCCACACGACCATTGACAATCACGAGCGAGGAGACAACATGGACTTCGAATATTCCCCCCGATGCATGGAGCTGCGCGAGAAGCTTAATCATTTCATGGATAAGCATATCTATCCGAATGAGCGCACCTACAAAGAAGAAGTTGATCGGAATGGCCGTGAGAAAGGTAATCGCTGGATACCGACCAAGATCGTCGAAGAGCTGAAGCCTATCGCTCGCAAGGAAGGCCTGTGGAACCTCTTCCTGCCCAAGTCGCCGCACGCCCCCGAAGGCTTGTCCAACCTCGACTATGCGCCGCTGTGCGAGATCATGGGCCGCATCACTTGGGCGCCGGAAGTCTTCAACTGCTCCGCGCCCGACACGGGCAACATGGAGACCATCGAGCGCTACGGCTCTGAAGAGCACAAAGAGCAATGGCTCAAGCCCCTGCTGCGTGGAGAGATCCGTTCCGCCTTTGCGATGACTGAGCCAGATGTCGCTTCGTCAGACGCGACCAACATCAGCACCCGCATCGAGCGCGTCGGCAATGAATATGTGATCAATGGCCGCAAATGGTGGACGTCGGGCGCCGGCGATCCGCGCTGCAAGATCTATATCTTGATGGGCAAGACCGACCCGAATGCACCACGTCATGCGCAACAGTCGATGATTCTGGTGCCCGCCGATACCAAGGGCGTGACGGTCGTGCGTCCCCTCTCCGTGTTCGGCTACGACGATGCACCGCACGGTCATTGCGAAGTCACCTTCGACAATGTGCGCGTGCCAGCTTCCAACATGCTGCTCGGTGAAGGCCGCGGCTTCGAGATCGCGCAAGGTCGTCTCGGCCCGGGCCGCATCCATCACTGCATGCGCGCTATTGGCACCGCAGAGCGCGCGCTGGAACTGATGTGCAAGCGTATCGATTCCCGCGTCGCGTTCGGCAAGAAAGTGTCCGAACAAGGGGTCTGGCGCGAGCGCATCGCCGAGTCGCGCATCATGATCGACAGCGCCCGTTTGCTGGTACTGAAAGCTGCGTACATGATGGATACCGTCGGCAACAAGGGCGCCAAGACCGAGATCGCAATGATCAAGGTATTGGCACCGGTGATGGCGCAGCAGATCATCGACTGGTCGATCCAGGCGCATGGCGGCGGCGGCGTGTCGGACGACTTCGCGGTCGCCCAGTTGTGGGCACACAACCGCACGCTGCGCATCGCCGACGGCCCGGATGAGGTGCACCGTAACGCGATCGCCAAGCTCGAGCTCGCCAAGTATGCGAGCCTAGGTGAATCGTTGGATCTGCCGATCACTCGCTCCTGATTCAGTCGCTGTCATTTAGCTATCGCTGATACCGTTTCAGCAAATAAAGCGCCGGGCGTGTAGACTTCCCGGCGCTTTTTCATTTGGGAGAACCGATCATGATTGACGTTTATTCGATGGCCACACCGAACGGGCACAAGGTCCATATCATGCTGGAAGAATGCGGGCTGCCCTACCGCGCGCACAACATCGATATCGGCAAGGGCGACCAGTTCACACCCGAATTCCTGGCGATCTCCCCGAACAACAAGATCCCGGCCATCGTCGACCCGAACGGTCCTGACGGTCAGCCGATCTCAATGTTCGAGTCGGGCGCGATCCTGGTTTATCTGGCTAGCAAAGTGAACAAGTTTTTAGGCAAGACCGACCGCGAGAAATTCACCGTTCTCCAGTGGCTGATGTTCCAGATGGGCGGTCTGGGCCCCATGCTCGGGCAGGCGCATCACTTCCGCATCTACGCACCCGAGCAGATCGAGTACGCGGTGAATCGCTACACCAATGAAGCCAAGCGCCTGTATGGCGTGATGGACAAGCAATTATCCAAACATCGCTACATCGCTGGCGACGAATACACGATTGCTGATATCGCCTGCTTCCCGTGGACACGCTCATGGAAGAACCAGGGCATCGACTGGGCAGACTTCCCGAATGCCAAGCGCTGGCATGATGAGATCGCTGCACGCCCTGCGGTGCAGCGCGGTGTACAGGTGCTGGCAGACCTGCGCAAGCCGCTACTGGATGACAAATCGAAAGAGATGTTGTTCGGGACGACTCAGTATCAGAAGCGATAGGCGCCCGAAAAAATCCGCATTCGCGTCGCTTCAGCCTATCGGCGATGATGGGGTGCTGAATGGTTTCAGGACATCGGAACTCTCTTGCCAGTATCGCGAGTGTCTCCTCGGGTCAGTACTGTTAGGACAGGTTCTCAAAAATACATCCTCAATACCGACTCCGCCACACACGCCGGTTTGTCCTGACCCTCGCATTCCAGCGTCATCTGCCAGACGCTTTGCATGCAGCCCTCGAGCTGCTCGACTTCCAGCAGTTTGAATCTGCCACGCAGCCGGCTGCCGACGCGCACCGGCGACGGAAAGCGCACCTTGTTCAAGCCATAGTTGATGCTCATCTTCCCTTTCGGGAGCACGACCACTGATTCAAAGAGCTTGGGGATCAGTGACAGCGTCAGATAACCATGCGCAATCGTGGTGCCGAACGGTGATTCTCGCTTTGCACGATCGACATCCACATGGATCCACTGCGGATCGTCGGTCGCTTCGGCGAATTGGTTGACGCGCGACTGCTCCATGGTCATCCAATCCGAGATCGCAACTTCCTTGCCGACTTCGGCTTGCAGATCAGCCACGGTTTCAAATGTTCTGACAGTCATTGTTCTTCTTTCTGAAAAATCAGGCTGCATGCACAAAACCCGGTTGCACGACGAAACGCGCCAGATGATGGTCAGTATCTCCCAGCGTCAGTTCGATCGCTGACAGGCGTTTGAAGTAGTGAGCAGCAGGCATCTCATTGGTCACGCCCATACCGCCATGCAGCTGCACCGCCTGCTGACCGACGAACTTCATCGCTTCGCCAACACGCGCCTTGGCAGCAGAGACGATACGACGGCGCTCAGCCACATCCGAAGACGACACCTTCACTGCGGCCAGCATAGTCATCGAGCGCGCTTGTTCCAGCTGCATGAACATGTCGGCCATGCGATGCTGCAAGACTTGGAATTTACCGATAGGCACACCGAACTGCTGGCGGGTGCGAATATACTCCAGGGTCGCCGCCTGTAGCGCCTCCATCGCACCGAGCGCCTCGGCGCACAACAGTACCGCACCGTGATCGGCGGCTGCATCCAGCAAATCCCATCCCTTGCCTTCAGCACCCAGCAGCGCGCTGGCAGGCACTCGCACATCCGAGAAGCGAACGGTGGCAATGCGCAGTCCGTCGTTGCTGCGTGCATCGCGAATACTGATTCCGGCGGTGTGCGCAGGAATCACGAACAGCGAGATGCCCTGCTCGTGCATCGCCATCGCGGCGCGCACCTACAGCGATATCTTGCAACTCGTGCCGCGACTGGCGCTCATTCAGCGCGCAGGCAAGCTTTAGTTCACCGCTGGCCACTTGCGACAGCAGCTCCCCATGACTGCCCGCCAGTTTCAGGAATTCCACGCCCAGCGCATTGGCAAACACCGGCTCGACGACCAGCGCTCGCCCCAGGGTCTGCATCACGACCATCTGATCGACCGGCGTGCCATCAAAACCCTCATGATCCGAAGGCACCGGCAAGGCCAGCACGCCCAGCTCGGCCAGCGCCTGCCATGCGGACCCGGAAGTACCGGTGTCGGAATGGATAATCTGCTTGCGTTTCTCGAAGCCGTAATCCTTCTCGGTCCAGCGCGTGATCGCATCGGACAATTGCTGCTGCTCGGGGGAGAGATCAAAGTCCATGGTATCTCCTCACAGTCCCAGAATCATTTGAGTGATGATATTGCGCTGGATCTCGTTCGAGCCGCCATAGATCGAGGTCTTGCGGTAATTGAAGTAGTAAGGCATGAGCGGCGCGCTGTCATCGTCTTCGGCGATGCTGTGCTCGCGCTCTCCTTCCAGATAGGCCGGATCGAAAGGCAAGCCGAGCGGGCCGGCGGCTTCGACCATCAGTTCGGTCAGCCGCTGCTGTATCTCGGTGCCTTTGACCTTGAGCATCGATGCCTCGGGCCCGGGCGCGCGCTGTTTGGCTTCCTGATAGATCACGCGCAGCACGGTCACTTCCAGTGCCATCAAATCGATTTCCAGCGCGGCGACCTTCTGCGCATATACCGGATCGTCGATCAACGGCCGGCCACCCTTGTGCATACGCGATGCGAGTCGCTTGATGAATACCAGCTCACGCTTGGAACGGCCGACGGCAGCGATATTGGTACGCTCATGGCCAAGCAGATATTTGGCATAGGTCCAGCCACGATTCTCTTCGCCAACCAGGTTCTGCACCGGTACGCGCACGTTATCGAAGAAGACTTCATTCACTTCATGCTCTTCATCCAGCGTGATGATGGGCCGCACCGTGATCCCCGGTGTCTTCATGTCGATCAGCAGAAAAGAGATACCCTCCTGCTTGCGCGCGCCGGTATCGGTGCGCACGAGGCAGAACATCATATCGGCGTGCTG
>RGFZ01000221.1 GCA_010024875.1 Oxalobacteraceae bacterium
CTGACGCTATTGCCACGCCGGCCAATGCCGACGAGATTCATCCGAGCTGGAGCAGCGAGGCCGAAAAAGAACTGCAAAAAATACCGTTCTTCGTGCGCGGCAAGGCACGCAGGAATACCGAGCGCTTTGCGAAAGATACAGGCGCCCACACCATCACCATTGAGACCTTATATGACGCGAAAGCCCACTTCGGCCGCTGACGCGTCAGTGATGCGCGTCGTCATCGTCACGATGGACAATCATCTGGCGAGTGCGGCGCAGCGCGCGCACCGGCTGCTGCAAAAGAAACTGCCCGGCGTCTCGCTGGCGGTGCATGCGGCATCGGAATGGGCGGATGATGCGTCAGCGCTGGAGCGCTGCAGGGCAGACATCGCACAGGGCGACATCGTGATCGCTTCGATGCTGTTCATGGAAGACCATTTCCTGCCCGTGCTGCCTGCGCTCAGTGCACGACGCGATCAGTGTGATGCGATGGTCTGCATCATGTCCGCGGGTGAGGTGATGAAGTTGACGCGCATCGGTCGCTTTGCGATGGATGGCACGACACGCGGCCCGATGGCATTTTTGAAGAAACTGCGCGGCAAGAGCGAAGATAAAGAATCATCAAAAGGGGCGATGAAGACCGCCGGCGCTCAGCAAATGAAAATGCTGCGCCGCCTGCCCAAGCTGCTGCGCTTCATTCCGGGCACTGCCCAAGACGTACGTAATTACTTCCTCACGCTGCAGTACTGGCTGGCGGGCTCGGAAGAGAATATCGCCGGCATGGTGCAGCTCTTGGTGAATGCCTATGCGGATGGTCCGCGCAAGAGCTTGCGCGGCAAGGCGCCACCCCTGTTGCCGATCGAGTACCCGGAAGTCGGTGTCTATCACCCGAAGCTCAAGAGCACGGGCGCTCACAAAGGCATGAGCGATCGCGCAGACAAATTGCCTACCGTCGCCAAAGCACAAGGCACCGTCGGTGTACTGGTGATGCGGTCTTACCTGTTGGCGGGCAATGCGCAGCATTACGATGGCGTGATCGCCGCATTAGAGGCGCGTGGTTTGAACGTGCGTGCGGCGTACTCCAGCGGACTTGATGCGCGACCTGCCGTCGAAGAATTCTTCATGGCCCATGGCCAGCCAGTGGTGGATGCGGTGGTGTCACTCACCGGCTTCTCACTGATTGGTGGCCCGGCCTATAACGATTCGAAGGCGGCCGAA
>RGFZ01000222.1 GCA_010024875.1 Oxalobacteraceae bacterium
TGCATTCATGTAACGCTGCTTCAAAAACTGCAGAATGTCATTACCTTTCGCTTCACGCGCAGAGCGCAGTGCGATCTCTTTCAAGCCACCGCCTGCCGGCACCAGACCAACACCAACCTCCACCAAGCCGGTATAGGACTCGAGTAACACAACACGTCGGCTGGCATGCATCATGAGCTCGCATCCACCACCCAGTGCTAAACCACCGACAGCGGCGACTACCGGCACATTGGCATATTTCACGCGCATCATCGCGTTTTGAAAACGTGCGACGAAAGGCTCGATGGCTTTCGCGCCACCCGACATGAAAAGCGGCAGCATGGACTGCAGATCAGCGCCTGCAGAGAAGGCACCGCCCTCGGCAGAATCAGCATGCCAGATCACCAGTGCGCGATAACTCTGCTCTGCTTCGTCGATCGCACGCTCCAAGCCAGCGATGACATCAGGGCCCAGCACATGCAACTTGGTCTTGGTCGAGAAAATCAACACACCATCGTTCTGGTGCCAAAGTCGCACGGCATCATCTTCATGCACCGTGGTGCCAGCGCTGCGACCATGCGGCGTGTTTGATCCTACTAATGGCGCACGGAATAACTGCCGCGCATAGACTGGTAAGTCGGCGCGTGGCATATAAGATTTGCGCACCGCCGACCAAGAGCCTGCTGCGGAATGCACGCCATCGCGACCATCAAATACCCAATCGGGCAGCGGCGCGCTCGAGAGCGCATGGCCGGCATCGATATCTTCTTTTACCCATTGCGCGACTTGCTGCCAACCTGCGGACTGCCATAATTCAAATGGCCCTTGCTGCCAACCGAAGCCCCAGCGCAGCGCAAAGTCGACATCGCGCGCATTGTCGGCAATCGAATCAAGGTGAACCGCGATGTAGTGAAAGCTGTCGCGGAAAATCGCCCACAGAAATTGGGCCTGCGGATGCGTCGAGTCATGTAGCGCCTTGATCCGTTTCGACGGATCTTTCTCTTTCAATATACGAACGATCAGCTCGTCTGCTTTTGCACCGGAAGCCACATAGTCATTGCTGGTGGCGTCATAGCGCAGAATCTCTTTGCCCGCTTTTTTGAAAAATCCGGCGCCGGTTTTTTGCCCGAGTTTGCCATCGGCAATCAGTTTGGCGAGCGCCGCGGGCGGTTGATAAAGTGAATGAAACGGGTCTTCGGGTAACTTGTCGGTCATGGTGC
>RGFZ01000223.1 GCA_010024875.1 Oxalobacteraceae bacterium
GCAATCTTGCGGCACTCTTCAACATCGCGCCCTTGCTCGATCTGTACAGTAATGAACTTGGTGGCGCCCTCGCCATCGCGCACAATCATCTGCGCCAATTGCTGCGCGAGTCCGGTGATCGCCGCTTCCAGTGCCCGGCATTCCGGCGAGTTCGCATCAGTGACGTCCAGCTCTCCCGCACCTGTCGCGATCAGTATGAAGGAATCATTGGTCGAGGTATCGCCATCAATCGTGATGCAGTTGAATGAGGCATCGGCGGCGCGCCGGACGATCTGCTCCAGCACAGGCTGCGGCACCTTGGCGTCGCAGGCCACATAACCAAGCATGGTCGCCATATTTGGTGCGATCATGCCACTTCCTTTGCAAACTCCATAAACACTTGCTTCACCGGCAATGAAGCCATTTGGATTTTTCGGGTTAGTGACACTCGTTGGATTTATGTTAGATACAGTGAATTTAAATTGGATTCCTCAAAACAGAGTTGAAGACTATTGTAGAGAGAAGAATATAACTCAAGCGCAAGTAAACAGAAACATTACATTACTAACTGATTCAAAAAATGATGTCATAACAGTTCAATTGACAGATCCAATCGATGCGGATGATGAATCATTTGGAAAAACACTAGGCAATGCCTTCGTGCAAGCGATATGCACTGTCATGAATTTGGATGATAGTGAAATCAATGGGCTTTATCAGCCAATAGTTGCTCAAAATGGTAAAATAGTAGTATTTGAAACATCTGAAGGGGGTACAGGAACTTTAGCAGCAATTGTAAAAGATCATAATTTACTGAAAAGAATCGCTTTAAAGTCTCTAGAAATTCTGCACTATGACCCTACTGGAAATAATCTAAATGGTGCTTGTTTAGATGCATGCTATAATTGCATTTGCAACTTCTATAATCAAAGAGATCATAAGTTGTTTGATAGAAATCTGGTAAAAGATTTCTTGGTGAATCTTTCAGCTTCAGATTCGCTTGAAGGAAGCAAAGATGATAATATTCTATTGGATCAATTTTTGTCACAAGCAAAGTCTGACCTTGAACGTACGATTCTGAAACGTTTAAAGCAGGAGAAATTTAGACTGCCCAATGAAACTCAGAAAATCATCTCTAAAGATGGTGAGCCAATTGCAGAAGCAGACCTTTATTATGAGCCAAAATTATGCGTGTTCATTGACGGACAACCGCATGA
>RGFZ01000224.1 GCA_010024875.1 Oxalobacteraceae bacterium
CCGTCATCCCGGCGCAGGCCGGGATCCATGTGTGACCTGGCACTGGCAGTAGCGAGTACTGCAGTCCGCAATCATGGGTCCCAGACTGCGCTGGGACGACCGAGCAAAAGTCAGTGTTCCTTTAAAGCGAGGCCTACAAAGTGAGTGTCCCTTTGTAAAGTTCTTTGTAAAGTTGTTCGGCCCAAAATCTAAACCAAACCACCCAGGAGACTCCTCATGGCTTTAATCTCCCTCCGCCAACTGCTCGACCACGCCGCCGAACATCGTTACGGTCTGCCGGCGTTCAACATCAACAATATGGAGCAGATTCACTCCATCATGCAGGCTGCGGCCGAGTGCGATAGCCCGGTGATCTTGCAAGCTTCTGCTGGCGCACGCAAATATGCGGGCGAGCCATTCCTTCGCAAGCTGGTGGAAGCCGCCATTGAGCAATATCCCGATATTCCGGTTTGCATGCATCAAGATCACGGCGCATCGCCGGCGGTCTGCCAGAGCAGCATACGCAGTGGTTTTTCGAGTGTGATGATGGATGGGTCACTAAAGGAAGACGCGAAGACGCCGGCTAGCTATGACTACAACGTCGATGTTACTCGCCGCGTGGTCGAGATGGCACATGCCGTGGGTGTGTCGGTGGAAGGTGAGCTGGGTTGTTTGGGTTCGCTCGAAACGGGACAAGCCGGCGAAGAAGACGGCGTTGGCGCTGAAGGCACGCTCGACCATTCGCAATTGCTGACTGACCCCGATGAAGCCGCCGCCTTTGTCGCGGCGACGGATGTGGATGCGCTGGCGATTGCGATTGGCACCAGCCATGGCGCATATAAATTCAGTCGTCCGCCGACGGGTGACATTCTCGCGATTGATCGCATCAAGGCGATCAATCAGCGGATACCCAATACGCATCTGGTGATGCATGGCTCTTCATCGGTGCCGCAGGAATATCTAGAGATGATTCGCCAGTTCGGCGGAGATATCAAAGAAACTTACGGCGTGCCGGTGGAAGAAATCGTGGAAGGTATCAAATACGGCGTACGCAAGGTGAATATCGATACCGACATTCGTCTCGCCATGACAGCGGCCATGCGTAAGGCCATGGCGGATAAGCCGGATGAATTTGATCCGCGTGCATTTTTGAAAGCTGCCACCGCCGCTGCGAAACATGTCTGCCGTGATCGCTTCGAAGCTTTCGGTTCT
>RGFZ01000225.1 GCA_010024875.1 Oxalobacteraceae bacterium
ACCTGCTCCCCTGAAATAGTCCCTTGTTAATATGGAGTCTGCTTCGATGGGAGGCAGGCATGAAGAACAGGTTTACAGAAGAGCAAATCATTGGAGTACTGAAGGAAGCCGAGGCCGGCATAAAGATTGCCGATCTATGCCGTAAGCACGGGATCAGCGATGCGACTTACTACAACTGGAAGGCGAAATTTGGCGGCATGACCGTCTCGGATGCCCAGCGCCTGAAGGCATTGGAGGCCGAGAATAGCAAGCTAAAGCGCTTACTGGCCGAGTCGCTGCTGGATAACGCGGCGTTGAAGGATGTCGTTGGCCGAAAGTGGTAAGCCCACAGGCCAAGCGTGCGGCAGTGACGCACCTGATGACGACCCGTCAGATGGGAGTGACGCGTGCTTGTGGGCTGATCGGCATTTCCCGATCCTTGTATCGGTACGAATCGAAGCGACCCGATGACGGACCTGTCAAGGATCGGCTGACTGAACTTGCTGGGCAAAAGCGCCGCTATGGCTATCGACGCTTGCACGTGCTTCTGCTACGTGAAGGCTGGCTGCTTAATTGGAAGCGAACTTATCGTATTTATCGCGAGGCTGGATTAACCGTTCGGCGCCGCAAGCGTAAACGGATTGCGGGCGTCGAGCGGCAGGAAAAGATGGTGGCCACCAAGCCGAACCAGAGCTGGTCGATGGATTTCGTCTCGGATGGCTTTGTCGATGGACGGCGGCTTCGCTGCCTGAATATCGTGGGCGATTTTACGAAAGAATGTCTTGCCATTGAAGTCGATACGTCGCTGCCAGGACGGCGCGTCGTTAATGTGCTGGAGCGACTAGCTGAGACTCGTGGCCTGCCAACGAGCATCACGGTGGATAACGGGCCGGAGTTCATCGGTAAAGCGCTGGATGCCTGGGCTTACGAGCGGCAGCTAACGTTGCGGTTTATTGAACCCGGAAAGCCGCAGCAGAATGCGTATATCGAAAGCTTCAATGGCCGGTTTCGGGACGAATGTCTGAATGAGCATTGGTTCTTATCGATGCGACATGCGCAGGCAATCATTGCCGATTGGCGGGTGGAATACAACGAGGCGCGGCCACACAGCGCGCTCGGTTACCAGACGCCGAAGGAATTTGTAGAACGATTTTTAACCGCAGACTCCAAATTGGTTTCGGACTAAACTCGGGAGC
>RGFZ01000226.1 GCA_010024875.1 Oxalobacteraceae bacterium
GGGATTCCGGAGCGTGACCTGCGATCGATGGAGGTGTACACCCGGCGACCTACCCCAGACGAAGTGGCCGCCCTCGCGCACGCCCTCGACTTGCGTGCGCCTGCTCTCAGTGCCCTTGCCAATGAGGCAATCGAGGTCGCCGATGGCCCATGGACAGTGGGTGACCTGACCGTCCATCGGGTAACTACCGGCTACCCATCGCATTGCTACGTGATCGTTGCCCCGTCCGGGACCTGCGCCATCATCGACCCTGGCGACGACGCTATTGTCGACGAGGTCGCGTCGTACGCCACCAGCGGTCGGCGTCACCCCGTGGCAATCTTGGTCACGCACGGCCACCACGACCACGACGGTGGGGTTGCTCGCCTCCAACGACGTCTCTCGGTCCCAGTTCATGTCCACGAGGCCGACACTGGTAACCTCACGAACCTTGATACCTCGGTCCTCCGGCTCCACGGTGACCCCGGCAGGCGCTACGGCATCGAGGACCTCGAGTGGCACGCACTGCCAACACCCGGCCACACGGCCGGCAGCACGACGTGGGTATTCCCGTCCGCCGGAGTTGGTGCAGCATTCTGCGGCGACACGATGTTTGCCGCATCCGCGGGGAACGGGCGTGCCGGATACACCCGGCATCTCACCTCATTGCGTGAAGCCATCGGGACGCTTCCACCAGCGACCGTCTTGTATCCGGGTCATGGCCCAGCGACTTCCGTTGCCGCCGAGCGGCGCCACAACCCATTCCTTCGAGACTGACGCAACGTCAATAGATGAGCCAACGCGAAAGGCCCCGGCATCATGCCTGGGCCTTTCTGTAGTTGCAGAAGCACGCGGGGTCGTCTACTTGTGGGTCATCACAAAGACGCCATCCCAGCCGTCACCTGGCGGGTTCTGCGCCATCACCTCGCAGCGCTCAACGTAGACCATCGACGGGCCATCATCGAAGAACAACTCGCGAACATATTCGAAGGCTTCCTGTGCCTCTTCGAACTTCTGTTCACGATACAGGGCCATCGCCGCGTCCCATGCCTCCATGAACCCCTCAGGCCGGGTCAGATCAGGTTCCGGAGACTCACCGATCGGATGAAACACCTCATAGATCGCAGTGGGCTCCTTCTTGCCCTTTACCGCAATGAGGTCAAGGTATCGACAAACCCACGTATCCTTGATG
>RGFZ01000227.1 GCA_010024875.1 Oxalobacteraceae bacterium
GACACCCCTGGCTTTTGTCCAAAGCACCGTGTCGCAGTGCACCGAGACTATGGACGGGCACGTCGAAGCTTCGATACGGAGGTGGGTTTTTATCAGTCCAACGAGTGGCGCCGGGTACGCGCCGCCGTATTGCGCGATGTCCCCCTGTGTGCGGCCTGTGGGGCCCGTGGGCGCCTTGTTGCGGCCAAGGTAGTGGACCATATCCAGCCCATTAAGTCGGGGGGCGCTCGGTTTGATCGGACAAACCTGCAGTCTCTCTGTGTTGCTTGCCACAACCGCAAGACAGCCAGAGAGACTGCAGGCGCTAAACGCGTTCTAGTGTCTTGATGGATTGGTAGGTGTCATGTCGGGACAACTCCCAAAGATCAAGCGTCTGTTGCATACGCAACCAAATCCGTGGTCCATTGCCTAGTGCTTTACCTAAACGCATGGCCATGTCCGGTGTTACAGAACGTTTTTCATTAACCAGTTCGGAGATGCTTAGTCGTGACACACCGATCCAGTCAGCAAATTCTTTCTGGGTCATCTTGAGCGCAGGTAAGACGTCTTCACGCAGCACAGCGCCGGGATGCGTAGGCCGGCGTTTAGGATCACGCAAGGATTGGATCGTCATTAGTGATAGTCCTCAAGGTTAACAACGATAACGTCTTCGCCATCGAAGGCGAAGGTGATGCGCCAGTTCCCCGACACAGTCATAGCCCATTGGCCCTTCCTATCGCCCTTTAGCGGATGCAAGAACATGCCGGGAATCTTTAAATCCTGTGGGTCGGCTGCATCATCAAGCAAGTCCAGAATGCGTTGAATCCTGCTCACATGTTGAGCTTGGATGCCTTTGGTCTCGCCGCGGCGAAAAAAGCGCTCTAGACCCTTGTGTTGGAAATGCTTGATCACTGGCAGAGTGTAATGCAAGTCAAGTCTTTATGCAATCTTAAAGATTACATAAGTATTCCAATCTCACCCCCTAAGGGGGGTAAATCTCTATGCTTGGGTGGCAGCGATGCGCGCGCCTGCCCAATTTTTTGTGCGTGCAAAATGAAAAACTTTTTTTGGATCCCGGATGGCTGGTCGTAAGCCTTTGCCTGTAGCGGTCAAGAAGATCAAAGGGACGCTGCAGAAATGTCGCACGAACTCGAAGGAGCCGCGCCCACAGGGAAAATTGGCAGAGCCGCCC
>RGFZ01000228.1 GCA_010024875.1 Oxalobacteraceae bacterium
GAATTCTGTTGCGGCACTGCTCTAAACTGCGGTGGTTTTGGTGTCCTGATCAGCGCCCTGCGCCGTATCTTGTCCCACCATACCTAGGTCCATTCCTTGCTCCCGGTTCAGCCCAGCGTGTTCTAACGGAACGTATCCTTGTTGGCGGCCTTGCTGCGCGCCTCCTCGACCGTAATCAGATTCCGCCGCACCAGATCGGACAGGTTCTGATCCAGGGTCTGCATACCCAGCTGCTGACCGGTCTGTATGGTCGAGTACATCTGGGCAATCTTGTTTTCGCGGATGAGGTTGCGAATGGCAGGCGTCCCAACCATGATTTCGTGTGCCGCAACCCGACCGCTGCCATCACGGGTTTTGCATAGCGTCTGGGAGATGATGGCACGCAAAGACTCGGAGATCATGGAGCGGATCATGTCTTTCTCCGCGGCAGGGAAGACGTCCACGATACGGTCGATGGTCTTGGCAGCCGACGAGGTATGCAGCGTGCCAAATACCAGATGGCCCGTTTCTGCCGCCGTGAGCGCCAGACGTATGGTCTCCAAATCGCGTAACTCCCCCACCAGGATGACGTCCGGATCTTCACGCAGCGCCGAGCGCAAGGCGTTGCTGAACGACAGGGTATGGGGACCAACTTCACGCTGGTTGATCAGGCACTTCTTGGACTCATGCACAAATTCGATCGGGTCTTCGATGGTGAGGATATGCCCGAGCTCGGTGTTGTTCTTGTGGTCAATCATTGCCGCCAGCGTGGTGCTCTTGCCAGAGCCGGTCGGACCGGTCACCAGCACCACACCGCGCGGCTGGTCGGCCAGCTCGGCAAAAATCTTCGGGGCATTCAAATCCTGCAGCGACAGGATCTTTGAAGGGATGGTGCGCATCACCGCTGCAGCACCACGCTGCTGGACAAAGGCATTGACCCGAAAGCGCGCCAGGTTGGGAATGGCAAACGAGAAATCGCACTCCAGATTTTCTTCATAGGCCTTGCGCTGGCTGTCGTTCATGATCTCGTAGATCATGGCCTGCACATCGCGATGCTCCATCGCCGGCAGATTGATGCGTCGAATGTCGCCATGCACACGGATCATCGGCGGCAGGCCTGCGGAGAGATGCAGATCGGAGGCTTTGTTGTTGACGACAAAGGTCAACAGCTCGGAAATGTCCATATAATCT
>RGFZ01000229.1 GCA_010024875.1 Oxalobacteraceae bacterium
TCTGGAAAAAATAAACTAAAAAGATATTCAAAAATGTTATTTAATAACGGAAAATATTTAGAAGATATTAAAGGAATGATTAACAATGAAGGCTACTACGTTTGATGAGCCAAAGCTCTTTCAGTGTTGTTACTACCTTTAATAAAGATAGCTATGAAGCTTACTGTAATAAGATGTTATTATCTTTTGATACTTATTGGCCTAAGGAAATAAATATTAATGTTTATTATGAAGATATGGAAAAACCAAATGGTAATTTTTCATCAAGAATAGTTTTTCATAATTTCAATGAAAAAGTTAAAGATTGGTATAAATTTAGAGAAAAGTTTTTTTTTAAGGAGCAAAATAAACCAGACAATTCTGTTAATTCCTTTTATAAATATTCAGCAATAAAATTTGCACACAAAGTCTACTCAATTAAAGAACAATTAAAAAATAATTTATCTAATTATTTAATTTGGTTAGATTCTGATATTATTACGTTTAATAATTTTAATATTAGTTTTTTAAAAAATCTTACTAGCGAAGAATGTTATTTATCTTATCTTGGAAGAGATCATATTAAGTTTCATTCTGAATGTGGATTTTTGATTTTCAATACTAAACACAAATTTCACAAGGATTTTTGGGAAGATATGTCAGATATGTATGATAATGGAAAACTTTTTAATGAAAAAGAATGGCATGATGATTATATTTTTGATGTAGTAAGGTTAGATTTTGAAAAAATAGGTTGTAAAAATTTTGATATTTCCAAGCTAGGATTAAAAACAACAACTGATATTTTAAATGTTTTTGATAATAGTGTTTTAGGTAAGCATATGATTCATTTTAAGGGTAATAGAAAATTAAATATTAGTTAAATATATGCAGCTTCATAAAAAAAAATGTGTGCCTTGTAGAGGAGATACTCCACCATTTACTAGAGAGCAAATTGAAGAGTATTTAAAGTATTTAACTGATTGGAAAGTTCAAATTAATGAAAAAAAAGCATTTTATTTATTAAGGATTTTTAAATTTTCCAATTTTGAAAAGAGTCTAGGTTTTATTAATAAGGTCTCAAATATTGCTGAAGAGGAAGGTCATCATCCAGATTTAAAATTTGGCTGGGGTTATGCTGAAGTTAATATATTCACCCATGCAATTAATGGACTTTCTTTAAGTGATTTT
>RGFZ01000230.1 GCA_010024875.1 Oxalobacteraceae bacterium
GCTGCCGATCAGTGGGCAAAATTGACATCCGATGCACCGGTATCCGGCATACGCAAAACGGTGCGCGCCGGACGCGACCGTATGCGCGAGACCTTGCTGTCATGGTTGCCCGATGACTTGCGAGGCCGTCGGATACTGGATGCCGGTTGTGGCACCGGGACGCTGGCAGTGGAACTGGCGCGCCGTGGCGCGCATGTGGTGGCGATTGATCTCTCGCCAACGCTTGTTGAGTTGGCGCGTGAACGTTTGCGGGGACAGTTGCCGGTTGATCTCCTGGGCGGCAAACTGGAATTCGTCTCTGGTGACATGCTCTCGACCACCTATGGACAGTTCGATCATGTGATCGCGATGGATTCCATGATCCACTACGAGAAGCACGACATGGTGTACGGCCTGGCAGGACTCTGTCAGCGCACCACGCATTCCGTACTGTTCACTTTTGCGCCCAGCAATCCGATTCTGGCGACGATGATCCGTGTGGGACGCATTTTCCCGCGCGCCGACCGAGCGCCCTTTATCGAGCCTGTGGCCGAGTCCGCCCTGCGCGGGGAGCTTGCGCGCTCTACTGATCTGCAAGGCTGGGCGGTTAGTCGCACTGAAAAGATCTCCAGTGGGTTTTATACCTCGCAAGCGATGGAGCTGTGCCGTTCATGAAAGAACTGATCGAGATTGTGCTGGTGTTGTTCTGGAGCGGGTTCATTGGTCTGAACCTGTGGCTCTGGAAAGCCGATGTACTGGAGCACACCACGTTAGACCCATATGGCAATGACGAAGCCGATCTGAAGCAAGGAGAGCAACATGCAACATACCATCACTGAAATCAACTCTGTTGAAGATGCCGCTGAAAAGGCCGTGACGAACACGATCTTTTCGCCGCGCTTCTATACGACTGATTATGACGCGATGGACAAGATCAATATCGAACCGGTGCGCGCAGAATGGGATGCGATGATGGCCGAGTACGAAGGCGATAACAATCACGATCATTTTCAGCGCGATGCGACGTTTGCTGATGAGGTGCGCGAACTCGATACCAAGCTGTCGCCAGAACTGAAGCAGGAGTTTCTGGATTTTCTGGTGAGCTCGCTGACCTCGGAATTCTCAGGCTGCGTGCTGTACAACGAGATCAAGCGCAATGTCAGCAACCCGGATA
>RGFZ01000024.1 GCA_010024875.1 Oxalobacteraceae bacterium
CCGTCCTTGCAAGGACGGCTTTTTTGCTTCTGCAGTCGCACAAGCTGCTCGCCACGCACCAAGGGCCTGCTTAAAAACGGCAGTGAGCCGTCTGAGTTCGGCCCGAGAAGCGAAGTCGTCCATGAGGTCCGTCGAGCATGAGAGCGCCGACATCAGACCGCGCCGTAGATTTTCAAACAGGCACTTAGCACGTCGTCCATTCAAATCCCTGTTCCTGACAAGCGATCTGCACCTCGACTTCACGACGGATCACGCGATCGATCGCCGTGCTTACCAGTCCGGGCGTATTGTTCTTCTTCGACAGGTGCGCGGCGACCAGTTTTTTCAGGCGGCTCTTGTCGATCGCATCCAGCAAGTCGGCTGCATGCGCGTTCGACAAATGCCCGAGCGGGCCGGCAATGCGGGATTTCAGCGATGCTGGATAGGCTGACTTGGCGAGCATATCGCTGTCATGATTGAACTCCAGCAGCAAGGCATCGCACCCCGCCAGTGAAGCGATCACATGCGGCGTGACGCGACCTATGTCGGTCAGCACACCGAGCTTGCTGCGACCGTCGGTTGCCACATATTGCAAGGGCTCGCGCGCATCGTGCGGAACGGTGTAGGGCGTGATCTGCAAATCACCCACCGAGAAGGTCTCGGCATCGCGGCAGAAGCGCACATCGACGCCGCTGGCATCATCCTGCACTGCTTCCCAAGTCCCATGACTGAGCCAGACCGGCACGCGGTATCGACGCGCCAGTCGGAACACACCCCCGACGTGGTCGGAGTGCTCATGCGTGACCAGAATACCGGCAAGACGAGAGGGATCGATGTCGAAGCGCGCGATGCGGCGCTCGACTTCACGCGTGACAAAGCCATCTCATCGGTTCCATCATGCTGCTGCCGTGCTGAGCGCGAGACAGCAATAGCGCTATTTCAGCTGATCATTCAGCAGCGCGAGGATACGCTCGGCATTCGATGCCGGCGCCGATTCACCCTGCTCATTTTGCACGCTGACGCGGGTCCGAGTGTCGTTCTCGGGCTTGACCAGCACACGGTAGCGCTGGGCGCCCTTCTTGTCGTCCTTGGACTTGAACAGCCTGTCGAAGAATCCTGGCTCGCTGACCTTCTTGTCTGCGTCGGCCGCCTGATCGACGTAACGCACAAAATACAGTCCGCGATTGCGGTCACGATCCTCGACCGTGAAACCGACACGATCCAGCGCCAGACCGACCCTGCGCCAGGCACGATCAAAACCCTCTTCCACGGCCAGATGACTGCCGGCAGTGTCTTTGCCGAGCTTCGCTCTTTCCTGCGCGGCTGTTGCGGCATTGACCGTCGCGAGGGCTGCTTTGGGTGTGTCCTGATTCGTCAGGCGGGCCATCAGGCGGCCGAGGAACTCTGCTTCGAGTTCGGGATCGCTAGGGCGAGCGGTCCAGATCGTGCGCTCCTGCATCTTGTTGCCCGTCACGACCTCAGCAGCGCCACGGTGGCTGATGTAGATCTCGGTGCCGCCCTCGGCAGTGCGCTCAAGACGCGTGCGGAATTTGTCTCGCTCGCCGGTGGAATATAAAGAATCAAGCACCTTGCCTATCGTGTTACGGATGAAATCCTGCGGAATCTTCGCGCGGTTTTCTGCCCAGTCCGTTTCCATCACACCGGCCTCGGGCGTCTCGGTCACCAGCAGGAAGCCACTCTCCTGCCAGAACTCCTTGATCTGCGGCCACAGCACATCGGGCGACTGCTTCGCGACGAGCCAACGCTGACTGCCGGCGCGCTCGACGCGAATGCCGAAACTCGTATCAGCGCTCGGCGCAACCTTGCCTTGCACGACCTGCTCTGGCGCTTTCGCGCGCTGCGCATTGAAGCTGGAGGCGGTGGCGGTGCCGCGCGCATTGTCATTCACGGTGTAGCGGCTGTCGCCCTTGATCTGGGTGAGGTCGGGCGGCACTTCCAGCTTGGAGCCGGTGCTCTTGGCCTTGCTGGCGCTCTTGTAGTCGATTTTCTCCGGTTCAAGCATGTCACTGACTGAGCTGCAGCCGGCAAGACTGGCGAGTGCGAGTGACAAGAGCCACACGGAGCGGCGGCGCGCGAAGCGTTGCGGTAGGGCGAAAGAAATCATGAGGTTCGGATCGAAAAAAGGACTGGGCAAAAGGTTCGAAAGGCAACCACGCAGGTCGAATAGAACAGCGCGATCAATGGATACCTGCTTCACGCAATGCGGCGCTTACAGCCTCTTGATGCCCACTGCCCAGCGGCACCAGCGGCAGCCGTATGCCCAAGGGGATTCGGCCCATCTGCGCGAGCGCCCATTTGACCGGCACCGGATTGGGTTCAACGAAAAGACGGTTATGCAGCGGGATCAGTCGGTCGTTGATGGCGACCGCCTCGGCGATCTTGCCTGACATGGCCGCCGCGCAAAGCTCATGCATGGCCTTGGGTGCGACATTGGCCGTCACGGAGATATTGCCCTGACCGCCGCAAAACATCAGCGCCATCGCCGTGGCATCATCACCAGAGTACACCGCAAAGGACTTCGGCACTGCGCGCAGCAATTCGGTACCGCGCGCCAAATTACCGGTCGCGTCCTTGACGCCAACGATGCCGGGCACAGACGCAAGACGAACGATGGTGTCATTGCTCATGTCTGCCACAGTGCGACCCGGTACGTTGTACAAGATGACTGGCAGATCCACCGCCTCGGCGATCTTTCGGAAATGCTGATACATGCCCTCTTGCGTCGGTCGGTTGTAATAAGGAACGACCTGCAGCGAAGCGTTTGCGCCCACGCTCTTGGCGTAGTGCGTCAGTTCAATCGCTTCATGTGTCGAATTGCCACCGGTACCGGCAATCACGGGAATGCGTCCGGCGACATGTTCGATACAGACCTTGATCAGCTCGCAATGCTCATCCACCGATACGGTGGGCGATTCTCCGGTGGTGCCGACGATCACGATGCCGTCCGTGCCTTCAGCAATATGCCAGTCGATCAGCTTTTTCAGACAAGGCAGATCAAGACTGCCATCTTCGTGCATCGGCGTCACTATTGCGACTATGCTGCCCTTGATCATGGTTGTGTCACCGCAAACTCGAAACCGTGATTGTAGCGGATCACCATGACAGGCGGACAGATATCCGGCAGCGCCGGTAGTTGTCAGGCTGTGTCTAGCGCGCGTGCCTCGGCAGAGATCTCGGCAGTCCGGCGCAGCAGGCAAATGCGCTGCACCATCGCGGGCCTGGGATGATGAAGATAGCCATCTTCGAATGCCAGCACATGCAATGTGGGATCGCCGGAGGCCATCCGCAGTAATTCGCCGGGCGACAGCAGAAAAGCAGGATTGGAGGGCTTGCCAAAAAGACCATTACCTTCTGCAAAGGTCTCGTAAATCAGCACGCCACCGGCGGCCAAACTAGCGAGCATCCCGGGCAGCAATGGCCGGTGAAGGTAATTGGTGACCACAATGCCGGAAAAGCGTCCGGGTACCAGCGGCCAGTCCGGCAGAAACTCGCTGCCCGAGGCTTCGAGGTCGACGGCCTGTGTGCGAATGCGCTCGCCGGCAGCCGACGACAGCGCCAGCGGATCGCGATCCACCGCCAGCACCTGATGCCCAAGCGCCGCCAGATGCCGCGAGTGCCTTCCACCACCACAAGCAAGATCCAACACCCAACCGCCCGCAGGTATCAAACCGGCGAAGCGTGCCACCCACTGCGACGGCGAAGACTGGGCGATGTGCGAGGTCATGCGCAGCTGTTGTCAGTTGTACGACAGGCCCATCTCTTCACGCACATCGCGCATGGTCTCTTGTGCATACTTGCGCGCCTTGTCACAACCATCGGCCACGATCGCACGCACCAGCGAAGGATCATCGAGATATTGCTGCGCGCGCTCGCGCATGGGTTCCTGTTCTTTCAGTATGCCGTCGATCACGGGCTGCTTGCACTCGATGCAGCCTATGCCCGCCGACTTGCAGCCTTTCACCACCCATTCACGTGTCGCTTCATCGGAGTACACTTGATGGAATTGCCAGACCGGGCATTTGTCTGGATCGCCCGGATCAGTGCGGCGCACGCGCGCTGGATCCGTTGGCATCGTGCGGATTTTTTTGGTGATCGTGTCTCGGTCATCACGCAACGCGATCGTGTTGCCATAACTCTTGGACATTTTTTGTCCGTCGAGCCCCGGTAGTCGCGATGCTTCGGTCAGTAGGGCTTGCGGCTCGACCAGAATCAGCTTGCGGCTGCCTTCAAGATAGCCAAACAAACGCTCCCTATCGATCATTGACAAATTCTGCGCATCATCCAGCATGGCCCTCGCCTGCTCCAGCGCATCTTCCTTGCCCTGCTCCTGATATTCGGTGCGGAGTTCATAGTAGAGCTTGGCACGCTTGGTGCCGAGTTTTTTCACTGCCTCTTGCGCCTTTTGCTCAAAATCTTTCTCGCGCCCATAAAGATGATTGAAGCGGCGCGCGATCTCTCGCATCATTTCAATGTGCGGCACTTGGTCTTCACCGACGGGCACCATGCTGGCACGATAGATCAGCACATCGGCGGCCTGCAACAGCGGATAGCCGAGGAAGCCATAGGTGGCGAGATCGCGGTCAGCGAGTTTTTCCTGCTGGTCCTTGTAGGTCGGCACCCGCTCTAGCCAGCCCAGCGGCGTGGACATGGACAACAACAAGTGCAGCTCCGCATGCTCGGGCACCTTGGACTGAATGAAGATGATCGCCTGCGACGGATCGATGCCGGCGGCCAGCCAATCGATCACCATGTCCCAGGTACTGGTTTCGATGATCGACGGGTCATCGTAATGCGTGGTCAGCGCATGCCAGTCAGCGACAAAGAACAGACAGGGATGTTCGGATTGCAGCCGAACCCAGTTCTTCAGTGCGCCATGATAGTGGCCAAGATGCATGGCGCCGGTCGGCCGCATGCCGGAAACAACTCGATCTGGATACATGGGAATCTCAGGTCAGCAGTAATTTGAGCGGGGAAATCAGAATGTTGAGCAATACATTGGCGCCGCTGATGACAGGGATCATCCAGTAATTCAGAAGATTCAGCATCATCAGACCAATCATGATGAAAAAGCCGTAAGGCTCCAATCGAGCGAAACGAAATGCCCAGCGCATCGGCAGCACACTGGTCATCACGCGGCCACCATCCAGTGGCGGCAGCGGAAACAGATTGAAAGCAAACAGCACGAGATTGATCTTCACGCCTGCGCGAGCGACTTCATAAAAATAGGCTTCTTCGATGTTTGCTGCATCCATCACGAAGAACAACGCCATCCATAACAGACCCATGAACAGATTGGCCACCGGACCTGCAAGCGCTACCCAAGCCATGTCTTTCTTCGGGTTGCGCAGTCGGGCAAAATCCACCGGTACCGGTCGTGCGTAGCCGAACAAGAAAGGGCTGCTGACCAAGGCCAATAGCAATGGGATCAATATCGTGCCGAAAGGATCGATATGCTTGACCGGGTTCAGGCTCATTCTGCCCTGAGAGTAAGCGGTCAGATCACCAAAATACTTCGCCGCATAGGCGTGCGCCGCCTCATGCAGCGTGATGGCAAACAGCACCGGCAATGCATAGACCGCAATGGCCTGGATAATCTCATTCATTGCGCAGATTTTAACAGAGCGAATGCCCTTAGTTGGCCGGCAAGATCGGTGAGAAAGTGGCTGACAGGCAGGCGCGGCCGCCAGCGGTCAGGGTTGCACGCTCTCAGCCAACCTACGCAAACAGACTGGCGTCGCCGCGACCGCGACGGGTGACTTCCGGCGCCTCCCCCGTCAAGTCCACCACCGTGGTCGGTTCCAGGCTGCAGCTGCCGCCGTCGATGACCAGTTCGATCTGTTTCTGTAACTGGTCGCGGATCTCGGCAGGATCATTCAGCGGCATCTCGCTGCCGGGCAAGATCAGGGTGGTGCCCAGCAAAGGCTGGCCCAGCTCGGTCAGCAGCGCCTGCGCAATCGCGTGCTCGGGGACGCGCAGACCGATGGTCTTGCGGGAGGGATGAGAGAGCCGGCGCGGCACTTCCTTGGTCGCTTCGAGGATGAAGGTGTATGGACCCGGCGTTGCCGCCTTGAGCATTCGGTACTGCCGATTATCGACTTTCGCGTAATTGGCGAGATCGGACAGATCGCGGCATAGCAGCGTCAGGTGATGTCGATCATCGACACCACGGATGCGACGCATCTTCTCAACTGCCGACTTGTCGTCCAGATGACAGACCAGCGCATAGCTCGAGTCAGTCGGTAGCGCGAGCAATCCGCCGCCATCGACGATCTGCGCCGCCTGCCGTATCAGACGCAGCTGAGGGTTATCTGGATGAATCTGAAAGTACTGGCTCATAAAAAATAAAGGGCGACGGCCGAAGCCGTCGCCTCAAACAATATCAGGCGAGATAATCAGGATTGCTGAAGCGCTGCAATCCGCTCTTCGATCGGCGGATGGCTAGCGAACCACTCCATCACACCCGCAGATTTATTGATGCCCAAGGCTGCCACCGACTGCGGTAATGCGGCTTCATGCATCTGACCCAACCTTGCCAGGGCATTGATCATCGGTCGCTTGCTGCCCAGTAGCTGAGCCGAACCTGCATCCGCGCGGAACTCACGCTGGCGCGAGAACCAAGCGACGATCATCGACGCCAGCAGCCCGAATACGATCTGGCAAATGATCACCGTGACCATGTAGCCAATACCGGTCGATTGCTCACCGTCGCGCGACAGCCAACGGTCGACCAGATAGCCCACCACGCGCGACAGAAACACGACAAAGGTATTCACCACGCCTTGCAGCAGCGTCATGGTCACCATGTCGCCATTGGCGATGTGCGCGACCTCATGTCCGAGGACTGCCTCGACTTCTTCGCGTGTCATGTTCTGCAGCAGCCCGGTCGACATGGGTGGCCAGACGGCGCACGGTATCCACTAGCCAGAGTTCGGTCGAGTTTGCCGGTTGCTCGATCACCTGCGCACCGGTCGACCACTTGGCCATCGGTTTACTGATCAGCAGCGAAAAAATGGAGCCAGTAAAACCGACCACCAAAGAAAACGCCAGCAAGCCGCCAAGGTTCAAACCTTGTGCGTGCAAATAGCGATCCAGTCCAAGCACCGACAGTACGACCGACATCACCACCATCACGGCGATGTTGGTCAGCACGAACAGCACAATTCTTTTCATGAACAGCTCTCCCTGAGAAGCTTCAATGAGTTAGGTGGCCAGCGAGGGGAGACGGCCGCCCCATGCCGGCTATCGGCGATATGGGGCTGGCAAATCTCATTTCAAGCGGAAATAGCCACTCCCGATCCGGGGTTACAGCGCCCAATCATGCCAGACGGGCGTCAAACCCGCTGGCAAGTGCGGCAAGCTTCCCAGATCTGCACGCGACTCTTCGGGGCCGTGAAAATCCGAACCGCGTGATGCCAGCAAACCGTTCTTCTCTGCCAGCCTCGCGTATTCGGCAAACTGATGAGGCGCATGACTGCCCGTAATGACTTCGATGCCCTCGCCTCCCAGCGAGCGAAACTGATCGATCATGGCGCCAAGTTGCATATCGTCAAATGGGTAGCGCCCAGGGTGCGCGATCACGGCGCGCCCGCCGGCAGAACGTATCCAGCGCACCGATTGCTCCAGCGTCGCCCAGCGATGCGGCACAAAGCCGGGCTTTCCCTCGACCAGATAGCTCTGGAACACCTCTGAGACCGTGTTTCGCACACCGGCTTCTACCAAAAAGCGCGCGAAGTGCGTGCGCCCCAGCAGCTCCGGGTTATCCGCGTACTTCATCGCTCCCTCGAAAGCGCCCGGGATACCTGCGGCCTGGAGCTGCGCGGCGATCTCCCGGCCGCGCTCCTCTCGCCCGCCGCGCACCGAGGCGAGACCCTCGCGCAGATCCGGATGAGTCTCATCAATGCCTAGACCCACGATGTGCACGGTCTTTCCCGCCCAGGTGATCGAGATCTCCACACCTGCCACAAAACGCAGTCCCAGATCGCCGGCTGCCTCACGGGCCTCGGCAATGCCGCCCAGTTCATCATGATCCGTCAGCGCCCATACATCCACGCCATTCGCGTGGGCACGCGCCGCCAGCGCGGCGGGCGACAAGGTTCCATCGGAGACATTGGAATGGCAATGCAGATCGGCGTTCAGCATGGAAAACTTTGACGGTGGATGAACTAGATTGTACGCGCCTGCAGTGCGGTCCGCCGGCGGCACATCAAGAGAGGAATTCCTCGATCAGGCGCGCCAATGCCTCTGGCTGGTCGTGATGCAGCATATGCCCGGCGTCGGCGACGATCGCCGTACTGACATTGGGTATGAAAGCGCGCCGACGGTCAATCTCGGCGCGTGCCTGAGATTTGTCACCCATCCAGCGCCAGATATCAGTGTTGTCCGCCTCGACCCACAGGACCGGTGCGGTAATTTTTTCCCAGCAGGCCAAGACTTCCTCAGTCTGGTAGAGCACGGGATTGGTGAGCTTGTGCGCTGGATCGCCGAGTATCTGCCATTTGCCCTGCTCATCCGGCGCCGCCCATTGTCCGGCCAGAAACTGCGCCCGATGCAGTGAGATGCGCGGATTGGTTTTCATCAGGCGCGCGGCGACTTCGTCGCGGCTGGCGTAAGCGCGCATCGCGGGCGGCTCACGTAACTCATCCAGCCATTTCGCATAGCGTCCCGGTGCCATCCTGGCCTGCGTGGTAGGCAAGCCAAAACCTTCAAGGTTGATAAGGCGCGCGACACGCGGCGGACGTACGCCCGCGTACAGGCCGGCGATATTGGCGCCCATACTGTGACCGATCAGATCAATCGCTTTGTCACCTGCATAGTGATCGAGAAGCGCCTCGAGGTCAGCGAGATAGTCGGGAAACCAGTAGCAGCCCGCGTCGCTGCGGTCAGTCAGGCCAAAGCCGCGCCAGTCCGGCGCGATCACATGCCATTCGCGCGCCAGACTATCGACAACAAACTGGAACGAGGCCGACACATCCATCCAGCCATGCAGCATGAACAAGCTCGGCGCGCCCTCGCGCCCCCAGTGCCGCACATGCACGCGCAGCCCGCGCAGTGAGAGGAATTCGGAGCGTGATTGTATTTTTGGCGAGTACATCGGGGTTGAGTATCGACGATGGTCGGGTGCTTGCCAGCAGCCGGGGCTGACGGTAGCATCGCGCGACCATTATAAGGGGACAGACATGTCGGCCCAGACACCCACGGACCAGTACGATACGCTCAACCGAGAGTTTCGCTGGCATGTTCCGCAGGATTTCAATATCGCCGACTGGTGCTGCGCGCGCTGGGCTCGTCAGCGCAACCGCGTTGCGATCTATGTCGATGACGAGCTCGCAGGTGATCGCGCAATCACCTATGCCGAGCTACAGCGAGAGGCTAACCGGCTGTCCCATCTCCTGCAATCACTGAATGTGTCGCGCGGGGCGCGCGTCGCCATCGTGATGCCGCAGCGTCCGGAAGTCGCGGTCGCGCACATCGCCTGTCATCAGCTGGGGGCAATTGCGATGCCGATGTCGGTGCTGTTCGGCCCAGATGCGCTGGAGTACCGTCTGCAGGACAGCGAAGCCTCCGTCGTGATCGTCGATCAGGCCGGACTGCCGAATATTGCCAGCGTTCGTGCGCGCTGCGCGCGCCTGAAGCATGTGATCTCAGTCGATGCCCATGCGCCGCGCGCGATCGCCTGGCAAGAAGCGATGCAGTCGCAGTCGGATCGCTTCACGCCCGTCGGCACGCGCGCCACCGACCCCGCGCTGCTGATCTACACCAGCGGGACCACGGGCTCACCCAAGGGCGCACTGATGCCGCAATCGGCACTGATCGGTAACCTGACTGGCTTCGTCGCATCGCAAAACTGGTTCCCCAAAGATAATGATGTGTTCTGGTCTCCCGCTGACTGGGCATGGACCGGCGGACTGATGGATGCATTGCTACCGGCGCTCTATTTCGGACGGCCCCTTCCTGTTCCCCACCGCGCTGAAGATGATGATGAAGGCCGTGCCCGAGCCGCGCCGGCAGTACGACCTGAAGCTTCGCGCAATCATGAGCGCCGGTGAAGCGGTCGGTGACACGGTGTTCAACTGGACGCGTGAGGCGCTGGGCGTGACCGTCAATGAAATGTTCGGACAGACCGAGGCCAACTACATCGTCGGCAACAGCGCAGAACGATGGCCGGCACGCGCAGGTAGCATGGGCCGCCCCTACCCTGGCCATCGGGTCGCCGTCATCGATGATGACGGCAGACCGGTACCTGCAGGCGGCACCGGCGAAGTCGCGCTGCACCGCTGCGATAATCACGGGCACCCCGATCCGGTGCTCTTTATCGGCTACTGGAACAACCCCGAGGCGACCGCCGCCAAGTACAGTGGCGACTGGCTGCGCACCGGCGACCTCGCAGAGGTCGATGCCGATGGCTATCTCTGGTATCGGGGACGTGCGGACGATATGTTCAAGGCCGCAGGCTATCGCATCGGTCCATCGGAAATTGAGAACTGTCTGGTCAAGCATCCAGCCGTGGCCAATGCGGCGGTAGTACCCAAACCAGACGCAGAGCGCGGCAACCTGGTGAAGGCTTTTGTGGTGCTCACCGAGAGCACGCCACGTGGTGAGCAAGAAGATGCGCAACTGATCACCGAGCTGCAGCAGCATGTGCGTGGGTTGCTGGCACCCTACGAGTATCCGAAAGAGATCGAGTTTATTGATGCGCTACCCATGACAACGACGGGCAAAATTCAGCGGCGTGTGCTGAGACTGCTGGAGCAAGAGCGCCACGACAAGCGATGACAGAGCATTCAATCGTCCCGCAATTCGGCTAATTCATGCTCGGTGAAGCCGGCCTGTCGTCGTGCCTCTCTGTTGAACGGGCCTTTGAGCGATGGGGCCTTGTGCCGCAATGCCAGTTCCCGGTAGGTTGACAATGGCTCAACGCCCTGCCGCTCGCACAACCACCGATACCAGCGATTACCGATTTCCACATGCCCGATCTCGTCGCGCAAAATGATGTCGAGTATCTCTGCGGCCTTCATGTCACCAACCTGCGACAGCTTGTTGCGCACGCCGGGGGTTGCATCGAGGCCGCGCGCCTCCAGGGTGCGCGGAACCAGCGCCATGCGCGCCAGCAGATCATGGGCCGTTTTGTCCGCCATTTCCCACAAGCTGTTGTGCGCATTGAAATCACCATAGGCGAAGCCCAGCGATTTCAAATGCGACGATAGCAGCATGAAATGCAATGCCTCTTCATCCGCGACCTTGAGCCAATCGACATAAAAGTCATGAGGCATACCGGCATAGCGCCAGATTGCATCCAGCGCGAGATTGATTGCATTGAACTCAATGTGAGCAAGCGCATGAATCAGCGCCGCCCTGCCCTCGGTACTTGCCATCGAGCGTTGCTTGACTTCGCGCGGGGGCACCAGCATGGGCTTTGGCGGACGTCCGGGAATGTCCTCCGTGATCATCGCGGCGTCAGCGATCGACGCCTCGGCACGAAGCACCACGCGCCCTTGTTGCCAGGCCTGACGCAATGCACGGGTTCCCTCTGCCTTGCGCAGCGAATCGCGCTCGACCAGCAGCGCAAGCGCTTGGCAGCGCAGTTCGGCGCCGTCCGGAATGTCGGCCTCGGTAAGCTTCATCGTAGGGCGGTTAAAATGTGGAAATTGCGAAGCGCGCATTGTAATCAATCCCCATGGCCATCTATCAGCTTGACGAGCACATCCCCGAGATTCATCCAACCGCGTACATCGCCGATTCCGCCACGCTGATCGGCAAGGTCAGACTCGGCGAGAGCGTCAGCATCTGGTTCGGCGCGACAATCCGCGGCGACAACGAGCTGATCGACGTCGGTGACTACAGCAACATCCAGGAAGGCAGCGTGCTGCACACGGACAAAGGCTATCCGCTAACGGTAGGCAAAGGGGTGACCGTCGGTCATCAGGCCATGCTGCACGGTTGCACGATAGGCGATGGCTGCCTGATCGGGATTCAGGCGGTGGTGCTGAACGGCGCCAAGATAGGCAAGAACTGCCTGATCGGCGCGGGCGCACTCATCACTGAGGGTAAAGAATTTCCCGACAATTCGCTGATCATAGGCTCACCGGCAAAAGTCGCACGAGTGCTCAGCGATGAACAACTGGAAGGCTTGCGTCGCAGCGCGCAGACCTACGCCGAGCGCGGCGCGCATTTCAAGAAGCACCTGAAACGGATAGATTGAGTTGGATACCCTGCAAAGATTCATGCTGGAACGCTCGCCCGTGCGCGGCGAGTTGGTCGAGATCGCCGATGCCTGGCGCCAGGTGCAAGCGCTGCGCAGTTACCCGCCGGCCGTCAGCACGGTACTGGGCGAAATGATCGCGGCTGCTGCGCTGCTGTCGGCCAACCTGAAGTTTAACGGCTCCATCATCTTGCAGATTCATGGCGACGGTCCCGTGCAGTTGCTGGTCGTGGAATGCGATGCATCGCTGCGACTCAGAGGGACTGCCAAGCTGCAAGAGGACGCACAGGTTGCCGATGACGCGAGCCTTCAGCAACTGGTCAATCAGCACGGTGAGGGTCGCTTTGCGATCACGCTGGATCCAGCAGACAAGTTACCTGGACAGCAGGCGTATCAGGGCATCATCTCGTTGGAAGGTGACTCAGTCGCGACTGTCATTGAAAACTACATGATGCGCTCGGAACAGCTCGACACTCGGCTCTGGCTGGCAGCAGATGAACATATCGCGCCGCGTGTTCGAGCCTCGCCACCCGAGCTTTCATTGCAGCTGCTCGCGCGAAAAAGTCGGCAACATGCTCAAAATGCTGGGCAAGGAAGAAGTCGATTCGGCCATCGCCGATCTGGGCGAGCTGGAGATCGATTGCGACTTCTGCGGTCAGCAGTACGGGTTCGATGCGGTGGATTGCGCTCAGTTGTTTACTTCTGATGCGATTTCGGATGCGGTCCAGCTACCCAGCAGCCGGCAGCATTAAGGAATTTGCCGAGCATCGCCTGGGACGACGGTGTGGAAGTGCGCGTGACAGTTGACTCGTCATCCCGACGAAAATCAGGAGACTTTGACACCGTAGCGTTGCGAACTCAGAGAAACAATTACCGCCCGGCAGGTTTGGAGGCCGCCTCAGCCGACACTTTCTTGCTTTCACTCTCCAGAATCTGCACAAAGACCTCGTTGTCCTTGATCAGTCCCAGCTCATAGCGGGCACGCTCCTCGACCGCGCCGGTACCTTCCTTCAGGTCTTGCACTTCGGACGCCAGCTTCGCGTTGCGATCTTTCAGCTCTTGCTCTTTGGCGAGCGCGCTGTCGAGCTGCCGCGACAAATCCCACACACGCAGCCAGCTGCCCTTGCCCAGCCACAGCGGGTACTGGATCAGGATCAGCATCACGGTGAGTACGATGAGGATCAGTCGCACTGTTGTGTCAGTAATCGTATTGGCAAACGCGGTAACGGGCCGCGAGGTCACAGCAGCCCGCATTGCTTATTTGAGATTGTAAAAAGCCTGACGACCGGGGTAGCTGGCGATATCGCCCAGATCTTCCTCGATACGCAGCAGCTGGTTGTATTTCGCCATGCGATCCGAACGGGACATAGATCCCGTCTTGATCTGCAAGGCATTCATGCCCACGGCGATGTCGGCAATGGTGGAATCCTCGGTCTCGCCGGAACGGTGCGAGATCACGGCGGTATATGCGGCGCGCTTGGCCATCTCGATCGCGGCGAAGGTCTCGGTCAAGGTGCCGATCTGGTTGATCTTGATCAGAATGGAATTGGCGATCTCTTTCTGTATGCCTTCACGCAGTATCTTGGTGTTGGTGACGAACAGATCGTCGCCGACCAGCTGCACCTTCTTGCCCAGTGCCTTGGTCAGCGTGGCCCAGCCGTCCCAGTCGCCCTCATGCATGCCATCTTCGATGGAGATAATGGGATACTTGTCACACCAAGTCGACAACAGGTTCGTGAAATCGCCAGAAGACAGCACCAGCCCTTCGCCGTCGAGATGGTATTTGCCATCTTTGTAGAACTCGGAGGCCGCGCAATCGAGCCCCAGTGCAATCTGAGTACCAGGCTCATAGCCAGCCTTTTCAATGGCCTGCAAAATGAGCTGAATCGCTTCTTCATGGTTTTTCACCGACGGCGCAAAACCGCCCTCGTCACCTACCGCCGTGATCAGCCCTTTGTCGTGCAGGATTTTCTTGAGATGATGAAATACCTCGGCGCCGTAACGAATCGCTTCGCGGAAGCTGGGTGCACCGACTGGAATGATCATGAATTCCTGCAGATCGAGATTGTTGTCGGCGTGGGCGCCGCCATTAATCACGTTCATCATCGGCACCGGCATCTGCATCGCGCCCGAGCCACCGAAGTAGCGGTACAGCGGCAGACCCGCCTCTTCTGCGGCTGCCTTGGCCACCGCCATTGAGACAGCCAGCATCGCATTCGCACCCAGACGACCTTTGTTATCGGTACCATCCAAGTCGATCATGGTGTGATCAAGGAAGGCCTGCTCGCTCGCATCGAGACCCATTACGGCTTCGGAAATTTCTGTGTTGATGTTTTCACATGCTCTCAGCACACCCTTGCCGAGGTAGCGCTTGGCATCACCGTCACGTAGCTCAATTGCCTCGCGCGAGCCGGTCGATGCGCCCGAGGGCACGGCCGCGCGGCCCATCACGCCGGATTCCAGCAGCACGTCGCACTCGACGGTGGGGTTGCCGCGCGAATCGATAATCTCGCGGCCAATGATGTCAACGATTGCACTCATTCATTTCTCCAGAACAGATTGTTTTTGTTTGGCATGCCAACCGCCGGTGATGCGCGGAGAGGTCGAAAAAATTCTTTAGAAATCGTTTTCAAGGAACGGAGTTTGTTTTACCACGCGATCAAGCGCAGCGAGACTCGTCAGCAGCTCGCGCATGCGATTCAGCGGCACCGCATTCGGCCCATCGGACTTTGCATGAGCCGGATCAGGATGCGTCTCCATGAACAAGCCGGAGATGCCCGCTGCCACCGCCGCGCGCGCCAGTACGGGCACGAATTCGCGCTGCCCGCCCGAGGAGGTGCCCTGACCACCCGGTAACTGCACCGAGTGCGTGGCATCGAACACCACCGGGCATCCTGTGTCGCGCATGATTGCCAGCGAGCGCATGTCGGAGACAAGATTGTTGTAGCCGAACGAAACGCCACGCTCGCAGGCCATGAATACATCGGTCGGCAAGCCTGCTTCGCGCGCGGCGTCGCGCGCCTTGTCGATCACATTCTTCATGTCACTGGGAGCGAGGAACTGGCCCTTCTTGATATTGACCGGCTTGCCGGATTGCGCGCACGCACGGATGAAATCCGTCTGCCGACACAGAAAGGCCGGCGTCTGCAAGACATCCACCACGGCAGCGACGGGTTGGATTTCATCGATCTCGTGAATATCGGTCAGCACCGGCACGCCGATTTTTTGCCTCACGGTGGCCAGTATCTGCAAACCTTTTTCCATGCCCAGCCCGCGAAAGGACGAACCGGAGGAACGATTAGCCTTATCGAATGAGGATTTGTAGATAAAAGGAACGCCGAGTGCCGAGGTAATTTCTTTGAGCTGCGCTGCGGTATCGAGCGCCATCTCCTCGGACTCGATCACACAAGGACCGGCGATCAGAAAAAAAGGCTGATCGAGTCCGACATCGAATCCGCACAGCTTCATGCAGCCTTCCTCTGCCCGGCGGCTTCCTTGTGGGCCAGCGCAGCCTTGATGAACGAGATAAACAGCGGATGACCATCGCGTGGCGTGGACTTGAACTCAGGATGGTATTGAACGCCCATGTACCAAGGGTGCGCATGCTCGCCACTGCGCGGCAGTTCCATGATCTCGCACAGCGCTTCATGCGGGGTGCGGGCGGAAACAACGAGCCCGGATTTTTCAACGCGATCAAGATAATGGTTGTTGGCTTCGTAGCGGTGACGATGGCGCTCGGTGACTTCTGCGCCATAGATGTCTGCCGCAAGCGTGCCCGGCTTCACCGCGCAGGTTTGCGCGCCGAGGCGCATCGTGCCGCCCAGGTCGGAATTCGCATCGCGCCGCTCGATCACGCCGTCATGGTTCTGCCATTCCGTGATCAGCGCCACCACAGGGTTTTCGGTACTTGGATCAAATTCGGTCGAATTGGCATTTCTGAGTCCCGCCACATTGCGCGCATACTCGATCAGCGCCACTTGCATGCCGAGGCATATACCCAAATACGGGACCTTCCCTTCGCGCGCGTAGCGGGCCGCCGCAATCTTTCCCTCGACACCTCGCTTACCGAACCCCCCCGGCACCAGGATGGCGTCGAACTTCGACAAGCTGCCGGTGCCTTTGGCCTCAATGTCTTCCGAGTCCACGTATTCGATGTTCACTCGCGATTCGGTATGAATGCCGGCGTGACGAAGTGCTTCAGTCAGGGATTTGTAGGATTCGGTCAGGTCGACGTACTTTCCGACCATTGCGATATTGACTTCATGCTTGGGATGCTGGAGCGAATCGACCAGACGGCTCCACATCGACAGATCGGCTGGGCGGGCCTCGATCTGCAGCTTCTCGCAGATGATGCGATCAAGCCCTTGGTCATGCAGCATCTGTGGAATCTTGTAGATGGTGTCGGCATCCCATACAGAGATGACAGCATCTTCCTGTACGTTGGAGAACAACGAAATCTTCGCGCGCTCGTCATCCGGAATGGGGCGGTCGGCGCGGCACAGCAGCGCATCCGGTGAAATACCGATCTCTCGCAGTTTTTGCACGCTGTGCTGGGTGGGCTTGGTCTTGAGCTCGCCTGCAGATACCAGATACGGCACCAAAGTCAGGTGAACAAAGGCAGCGCTGTTGCGCCCGGAGCGCAATGACATTTGTCGAGCCGCTTCAAGAAAAGGCAACGACTCGATATCGCCGACCGTGCCACCGATCTCAACGATCGCCACATCAAAACCCTCGGCACCGCGATGAATGCATTCCTGAATCTCATTGGTGATGTGCGGAATCACCTGCACGGTCTTGCCGAGATACTCGCCGCGACGTTCCTTGCGGATGACGGATTCGTAAATCTGTCCGGTGGTGAAGTTGTTGATTTTTCTCATGCGCGCGCTGATGAAGCGCTCGTAATGGCCGAGATCGAGATCGGTTTCAGCACCATCGTCGGTGACGAATACTTCACCGTGCTGAAACGGGCTCATCGTTCCGGGATCAACGTTGATGTAGGGGTCCAGCTTGAGAAGGGTGACTTTGAGGCCGCGCGACTCAAGAATCGCGGCCAGAGACGCTGCAGCAATCCCTTTGCCTAGGGAAGAGACGACGCCGCCAGTGACAAATACAAACTTGGTCATTGCAGGATATGCCGAAAGGCACTAGCGTGAAATTCGAATTATACCGCAAAGAATCGCACACTCTCGACCTGTTTTCAGCGGGCAAATGCGATGGATAGTCGCAGAAAATCCTGCTGTCCCAGCGACTCGCTCAGACCTTTGATTTCATTGCTGCGCCTGATCACCGAAATGCGCAGCGACCACTCCGGCGATTGCCATTGCACTCCCAGCTCGGCCTCGCCTGTCAGGCGTTTCGGACTAACGGTGCGAGCATCGGTGCCGGTGAACCAGCCGCCCTGCAGGGTAGCGTCATGAGCGACCGCTCGCGCGGCCAAGCGAAAAAAAGTGTAGCTGCCGCCGCCTTGAAAGTCGCCGCGCAATTGGCCTGCGCGCAGCGTCGCCTCCGCGCTTAGGTCCGTAAAAATATTGCCTAGTCGGGCGGCTAGTCCCGGCCGCAGATCCATCTGCGGCCCCAGCGTCCAGTAGGGGCCTCGCGCGCCTACCATGACAACGGCACCTGCCTCGGTGCCGATCTGCGTGCTCCAGGCGGCTGGGCGCGGCTGGTGCAATGCACGGTGCAGGTTTTTCTGCGACCACTCACCACCAGCGCAGGGGCCCAGACAACCGATATCCAGGCCGTAAGCGATCTCGCTGCCGTCGCTCGACTCGCGACGGTAAGCAAGCCCGGCATACAGCCAGCCGGCATAAGGATGGTCAAGCGCCGCTAATTCCTCAGGCAGACGCCGTATGCTTGATGCGGTATACAGCTGCTGGCCCATGCGCCAGCCCATTGACTCCCAGCCATCATCACTGGGCAGACGGTAGTTTCGCGACAGCCGAAGTCCGCTGGTGTAAAAACGATCCGAGCCAGTGAGTAGCAGCGTGTCGTTGTCGATATCTACCACGGTGCTCACCCGACCACGCTCGAAAAACGTTTGCATAGCCTCGCCAGGCCAGGCAATAGCCGGCAGCGACAGCAGCATCGCCAGTGCCATCAGCCGCCAATCGATGACTCGTCTTCTCATCCACGCCTCGTTTCAGACTGCGGATGCTGGCATGTCGCCGAGCGTGGGCATTCAATATTTCGCAAGTCATGATCAATCGCTGTAAGGCTGCTGGGCACATGACTCGGTGAACCAGTAACGTGCGCGCTCGCAGCGGTAAGGCTTTATGCGTAGCGTTTCATCAACCTCAATACGCACAGCGCCGGACTGATCCGTGCGCAGCGGAAGGATGTCGCGTGCCTCGTAGCGATCTATGACCTCGGCCTTGGGATGTCGGTAACGGTTACGATAGCCGACCTGAAAAATCGCCGCCGACGGATGGACTGCATCCAAAAATTCTGCGGTCGATGAGGTACCACTGCCGTGGTGCGGCGCCAGTAGCACATCGGCGCGCAACGCCGAACGTGCCCTCTCAAGCAGCGCCCTCTCCTGCGGGGCTTCGATATCGCCGGTCAGCAGCACGGACCGTTCGCGGTAACTGATCTTCAGCGTGCAGCTGATCGCATTGGGGCGCACCGCAAATCGTTTGCGATCGCTCAAGGCATCCGCCGTCGGATGCAGCACCTCGAAACGCACACCATCCCATTCCCATCGTTGTCCGGCGAGGCAGGTGACCGATGGTGGCGCTCCCGACAGCAATGGGTGGTCGGCGGGCAACGACGAACTTAGCCAACCAACCCGCACGCCCTCCCAGAGCGAGCGAGCGCCGCCGGAATGATCCTGATCACTGTGCGAGATCATCAGCGCATCCAGCGAATGAATGCCCCGCGCGCGCAGATAGGGCAGCAACACACGGCTGCCGCCGTCAGACTCGGCAGAAAACGCCGGGCCGCTGTCGTACAGCAAGCGGTGATTCGGTGTCTCTACCAGCAGCGCATTGCCCTGCCCGATATCGAAGGCCGTCACCCAAAAACCCTGCGAAGGCGCCTCTGGTTGCGCCAGCAGCAGTGGCAGCGAAGCAAGCAATCCCGTCCAGCGCAGCGGCCAGCCTTTGGGGCCTAGCGCCCATAGTATGCCGGCGGTCGCCAGCGCAAACACGCCCCAGCCAGGCTGAGGCGCCTGCCACAGCGCCCACTCTGCATCAGCAAGCCAGCGCAGCCATTCGGCGAGCCAGGCCAGCATCGCGTGAGCCACGCCTAGCAGGAAGCCCGCGCAGGGCGCGGGCATCACGCTGCCCATGAGCGACAACGGCGTGATCGCAAAACTGACTAGTGGAATTGCCACAGCATTGGCCAAGGGACTGATCAGCGACGCCTGGGCAAACCAGGCAAGCGTCAGAGGGAGCAGGCCCAGCGTTACCACCCATTGCGTGTGCGCAGCGGCCCAGAAGGATGCAAAGCGACTGCTGGGCATCTCGGTCGGCGCAGGCAGGATCATCGGGCCCGTCCCCTGCTCTCGCCCTACAGACGCGTAGAGAATGCAGGCAATCGCGACAAACGACAACCAGAATCCCGGCCACAGCACGCTCCAGGGATCGGCCAGCAGCACCACCATCAGCGCAACGGCCAGCACCCGCGAGACCGAGGGCGTGCGATTGCTGCACAGCGCCGCACTCGCCACACCCAACATCAGCAAGGTACGTTGTGCCGGAATGCCGAAACCCGCCAGCGCTACATAAAACCATGCCGCAATAAAGCCCGCCACCACGGCAGCCTTTTGCGCGGGCAGTCGCAAAGGCAGCGCAGCATGAGTAAAAAAGGAATGCCGCCAACCCCAGTGAAATAATGCAGCCACCAAAGCGGCGATCATCGTAATGTGCAGACCTGATATCGACACCAGATGACCGATACCGGTTTTCGCAAAGATATCCCAGTCTTTCTGGTCGATCGCTCGCTGATCACCGACCACCAGCGCGACGATCACACCTGCATAGGCTTTTCCGCTGAGCGCCTGCTGTATTTTTTCTCGGATCGCCGCGCGAAGATTGTCGATGGCAGCGCCCGGAGATTGCCACCACTCTGGCGCGGCAGCGATTCGCTGCCCGCCCGAAGGCCGGACATAGCCGGTGGCGCGCAGGTTTTCATTCAGCATCCACGCTTCTGCATCAAAGCCCGACGGATTGATCAGTCCGTGCGGGCGCTTCAGACGCACCGTCAGTTGCCATTGCTCACCAGATCGGAGCACCGGAGGAATTACCTCCTTCTCCGCATACCAACTGAGTGATAGATCGCCGGGCAGAGCCAGGTGAGCACCGTCGGGAAGATTCGCGCTGATGGGATGCAACCGGAATCGCGTGCCTGAGCGACTGAGGTCGGGCAAGCCACGCACCTCGCCCGTGACCGTGATGTCGCGCCCTTCCAGCGATGGCGACAAACGGAACTGCAATCGCTGCTGCGCGAGCAGGCCTGACCAGCCTGCGCCCAGCAGGCTGCCGACCAGCATGAAGGCGAGTGAATGAAACAACCAGCGATGGCGAACCAATCGACGACCGACAAGCACCGCTACAACAGCCACCAAAAGGGATGCAACGCACAGCGCCAGCAACACGCGCGCATCGGGCAGCAGCGCACGGCACTGCAGCCAGAGCACGCCAGCCAGCCAGCCCAACGACAACGCGCGCAATCAGGCCATCATCAGGCTGCCAAGGCGGGGCAGCACGCGCGCGACATTGTCTGTCGTCTGCCGCGCGATCTCTGCCACAGGCCGGCCGCGCAACTCGGCCAGCACCGCTGCAATTGCGGGAAGCTGCTCGGGGCTGTTTGGCGCCGGGTGCAGCCACGAAGGAGAAATATCGGGTGCATCCGTTTCAAGCGCCAGCGCGGTGGACGGCAGCGATGCCGCCAACCGGCGGATCTGCAACGCGCGCGCAAATGTCATCGCGCCGCCAAAGCCCAGCGCAAAGCCCCTGTCGATAAAAGCCTGGGCCTGCTGCTCGCTGCCATTGAATGCATGCGCCAAACCCCCGCTGACCCGGATGCGGCGCAGATACTTGAGCAAAGTATCCTGAGATCGGCGCACATGCAGTATCACGGGCAAACCGGCATCGCGCGCGATCTTCAATTGTTCAATGTAAAAAAATTCCTGCTTGTCGCGTAACGCCCCCTCGCGCAGTTCGGGAATGAAAAAATCCAGACCGATCTCGCCAATGGCGATGAAGCGCGGATCGGTCATGGCGACCTCGGCCTGTTCGCGCAATACGACCAGATCTTCCTCCGAGGCGGAAGCAACATACATCGGATGTATGCCCAGTGCATAGACACCGCCAGCAACCTGGTGCGCGAGCGAGCGCACGGTATTGAAATTCGCGCGCTCCACTGCCGGGATCACGATCCACTGCACGCCTTGTGCTGCCGCATTCACTGCGACATCAAGTGCGGTATCGACGAACTCTTGTGCGTCGAGATGGCAATGACTATCGACCAGCATCATGTTCGTTGCGTTCAGCCGGCGTCAGCGACCAAACCTTCTTGCGACAGACTGAGTACGCGGTCGCAGCGTCGCGCAAGATCGGCGTCGTGCGTGACAATCACAAAGGCCGTGCCCAGTGTCTGCGAAAGTTCCAGCATCAGCGCGAACACCTGATGAGCGGTGTGCCTGTCGAGATTGCCAGTTGGCTCATCCGCCAATACACAAGCCGGTTGCGTGACCAGCGCACGGGCCAGCGCCACGCGCTGCCGTTCGCCACCAGACAATTCACCGGGCAGGTGCGATAAGCGTTCGGCAAGACCCACGCGCGACAGCAGTGCCGCAGCACGCGCGCGAGCCTCTGCGCTCGGCATTCGCCGTATCAGCAAGGGCATGGCGACATTGTCCAGCGCGGAAAATTCCGGCAGCAGATGATGGAACTGATAGACAAAGCCCAGCGAGCGATTGCGCAACTCGCCCCGCGCGGATTCCGACAAGCTGCCCAGCGGGTTACCCAGCAAGCTCACCTCGCCACTACTCGGTGTATCCAGACCGCCGAGCAGGTGCAGCAGCGTAGACTTGCCCGAACCGGACACACCCACGATCGCGACCCGCTCACCGCGCGACACAGAAAAATCAATATTTGACAGAACAGTCAGGCTGTCCCGACCCTGCGCAAAACGCTTGCCAAGGCCCGAACAGGACAACACGACGTCAGAGGAAGTGTCCATGGTCAGCGCCTACTCATGTCGCAGAGCGTCGGCAGGACGCACGCGCGCCGCACGCCAGCTGGGATACAGGGTGGCCAGAAACGCCAGCAACACCGCCATGCCACCTATCTGCCAGACATCAGGCCAGCGCAAATCAGAGGGCAGCGCACTGATCAGGTAAATATCGCGCGGCAAAAACTGCACGTGGAATACCGATTCGATGAAAGGCACGATCACATCCACATTCAATGCAACCAGCACGCCCAGCAGCACGCCGATACCCGTGCCCAGCAGACCGACCAGTGCGCCCTGAATAACGAATATTTTCATGATCGAAGCGGGCGAAGCACCCAGTGTGCGCAGAATGGCGATGTCTGCCTGCTTGTCAGTGACCGTCATCACCAGTGTCGACACCAGATTGAATGCCGCGACCGCGATGATCAGTGTAAGGATGATGAACATCATCCGCTTTTCGGTCTGCACAGCGGCGAACCAGTTGCGGTTCTGCTGCGACCAGTCGCGGATGTACAGACTACCAGGCAAGCTGGCTGCCAACTCCGCTGCCACCTCCGGGGCGCGCTGCATGTCAGCCACGCGCAGTCTCAGACCCGACGGTCCGGTGAGTCGGAACAGCGTCTCGCCATCTTTAATATGGATAAAGGCTAGCGAGGAATCGTATTCGTAATGGCCCGCCTCGAACACGCCGACCACGTTGAACTGCTTGAGGCGCGGCAGCACGCCAGCGGGGGTGACTTGGCCCTGCGGCGCGATGAGTGTGATCTTGTCACCGAGCTGCAACCGCAAGCCGCGCGCCAGCGCGCTGCCGAGCACGATATTAAATTCACCTGGCCGAAGATCAGCGAGTTTGCCCGCCACGATCTGCGCCGCAACATCCGAGACCTTGGGCTCTTGCTCTGGCAAGATGCCGCGCACCATGATGCCGCGCACGGTGTCCTCTCGCGTGACCATGGCCTGCGCTTCCACGTACGGCGCGGCGCCTCGCACCAGTGGATGCCGGCTCACCTCCGCCGCAGTCGCCTGCCAGTTCGGCAAGCTACCCGAAGCATCGAAGACTTCCACGTGCGCCAAGACCGACAGCATGCGGTCGCGCACTTCCTTTTGAAAACCGTTCATCACCGACAGCACCACGATCAGCGCCGCAACGCCGAGCGCAATGCCTGCCATAGAGATCAGTGAAATAAACGAAATAAAGCTATCACGCGCGCTGCGACGCCCCGCGCGGGTGTAACGCAGGCCGATGGTCCATTCAAAAGGCAAATCATGCAACCGGGACAAGCAGTAGCTCCTGAGGGATCAGCAATCAGATCGACAGCGAAATCAACAACGAGATCAACCATGAGGTCGGCAATGTTTCCGGCCGATGAATGGCTAAAGCCTTGCAAAGCCGGCAGTTTGCCATAGTCAAAGGGCAATCGCCTACAATGATTGGTATGTCTTCTCTGACGCTGGTTATCCCCTTCGCTCTGCCACCCCACGCCCTCGCCCGAGATCTGCTCTCATCGCTGAACCTGCCCGCTCTGGCGAAGCTCGTGGCGCGGGCGAGGCGGGTCGAGCGGATCCTGAATCCGGCGTTTAATGCCTGCCTGCCGCATGAACGCTGGCTGAGTGGCCATCAGGGCGATAACAGCCCGCCGTTGGCGCACACGCTGATGGCTGCGCTGGGCGGTTCGCTGGCCTCTGGTTCATGGTTTATCGTGCAGCCCGTGCACCTGCATGTCGCACGAGACCATTTGGTGCTGACCGATCACCGCCATTTATCGCTGAACGATCAAGAAGGACAAGGATTGTTTCAGGCCGTCCAACCTTTGTTCGCGGAACAGAACCTTGAACTGGTCTATGGCAACGCGCATTACTGGTTTGTGCGCGCCGATGCGTGGTCAGATTTCAGAACCTGCTCGCCCGACGCCGTCTGTGGACACAATATTGATGTGTGGCAGCCCAAGGGCAACGCGGCGCGCGACTGGCGACGCCTGCACAATGAAGTACAGATGCTCTGGCATCAGCATGCACTCAACCTTGAACGTGAGGATCGAGGCGATCTGCGCGTGAACGCGCTGTGGCTGTGGGGTGCCTCTGATCATGAACAAACCTCAATCGGGAGCCAGCTGCTGACCCGGCTCATCGCGCAAGGCTGTGAGGCGTCCAGCCCCCATCAAGACTGGCGACTGATTGATGCGCTGACGCCGCTGGCGCTCGCCGAGGACTGGTCGGGCTGGCTGCAACAGATGCAGCAACTGGAAGACAATCACATCGCCCCGGCGCAAGAGCAACTCATCACTGGCGAACTCGACGAAATCAGGTTGGTGTTCAGCGATGGACAACGACTCGACCTATGGAGTGCACGCCGCTCGAGCATGAGAAAATTCTGGGTCTCTCCTTCGCTGTCACGCCTCGCCTCATGACCCGCATCGCCGTTCGCCAGTACTCAGCTCGCAATGCAGAGATGCTCGCCCAACAGGGATTGCACCCCGTGCTGGCCCGACTGATGGCGGCGCGCGGGCTGAGCGCGATTAGCGAACTCTCCAATGAATTCAATGCGCTGATTGCCCCCGGTCAGCTGACGCACGTTCAAGAAGCCGCGCGATTCATCGCTGATGCCATCGCACAGCAAAAAAAATTCACCGTGGTTGCCGACTATGACTGCGATGGCGCGACCGCCTGCGCCGTCGCTGTCCGTGGTTTGCGTGCGATGGGCGCGACGATGGATTACATCGTCCCGAACCGTTTCGAATACGGCTATGGGCTCACGCCCGACATTGTTGAATTGACTGCGCAACAGAAATCTCCTGACATCATCATCACCGTCGACAACGGCATCGCCAGCATCGCTGGTGTCGCCGAAGCGAAGCGTCGCGGCATTGACGTGGTGATTACCGATCACCACCTGCCAGGTGATGCACTGCCCGATGCCGCCGTGATCGTGAATCCCAACCAGCCTGGCTGCGGATTTCCGAGCAAACATCTGGCCGGTGTGGGTGTGATGTTCTACCTGCTGCTGGCGCTGCGGGCAGAACTACGCGCGCGCGGACATTTCGATGCCAGCAACCAGCCACGGCTGGACGCACTGCTTGATCTCGTCGCGTTAGGCACGGTGGCTGATGTGGTAAAGCTTGATGTGAACAACCGCATTCTGGTCGCTCAAGGATTACGACGCATGCGCGAAGGCCGAGCGCACGCCGGTATCTCCGCACTGTTCGCGGTCGCCTCGCGCGATATCCGTAAAGCCAGCGCCACCGATCTCGGCTTCACTGCGGGCCCTCGACTGAACGCTGCCGGCCGCCTGTCTGACATGTCGTTAGGTATTGAATGTCTGCTGACCGACGACCTTGACAAGGCCATGGCCATCGCGCGCGAGCTCGATGCCATGAACCGCGAACGACGCGATATCGAGACTGGCATGCAAGAGGCTGCTCTAGCATCGCTGGACACCATCGATCCGCAGGCCAGCGCAACCCTGACGCTGTTCAACCCGGCATGGCACCAGGGCGTGATCGGTATTGTTGCCTCGCGACTGAAAGAAAAGTTTTATCGTCCCACCATCACCTTCGCACCCGCAGGCGGCGCCATGCTCAAGGGTTCGGGTCGCTCAATCCCTGGCTTTCATCTGCGCGATGCACTCGATCTGGTGGCTAAACGCGCGCCCGAACTGATCGACAAATTCGGCGGACATGCCATGGCTGCGGGCCTGTCGCTACGCGAGGTGGACTTTCCTGCATTTGCCGAAGCCTTCGAAACCGTGGGCCGCGAATGGCTGAGCCCGGCGGCCCTGGAACAGGTGCTGGAGACCGACGGCCCGCTTGAGCCGGATTGTTTCAGTCTGGATTTCATTCGACTGCTTGACACCCATGTCTGGGGGCAGGGCTTTCCGGCGCCCGTGTTTTGCGACGAGTTCCGTGTGCTGAATCAGCGCGTCTTGAAGGAAAAGCATCTGAAATTGATGCTGCAAAAAGACGGGCGTCAATTCGACGCGATCTGGTTCAACCATGCCGACGGGCTACCGGCTCGCGCCCGCTTCGCCTACCGGCTCGATGCCAATGAATTCAATGGCAAAACATCCGTGCAGCTGATCGTCGAGTACGCCGAGGCCTGCTGAAGCTCCCCACCACCCCCTGTCCCCTCGGACCGCGACGCGCGCCGGCAGGTGCGCTCAGGCCGTTGGTTTTTTGTCTAGTGCATCAGCTTGCTAGGCAAGCGTCCATGCCCACCGCATAGTGTTTTCACAGACGATAGGCATCGGTGATGCATACGGTAATTTTGCATCAGTCCACCGATCCGGAATCAGCGAGAGGCAGGCATGGACAAGAGCAGCAAACTCTCAGGCACATCACGTGCCGCGCCCGGGGAGACGTCACAGTCAAATTCACAGCCAACAACGGAAAAACCTAAAAAGCCTCCCAAGATAAGAACACTCTCGTCCTCAGACAATGCGTCTCGCGCGAAGGATGCCGACCCACCTTCCGATTCGGATCGGTGGTCCGCCAACAGCGCTTTATGCTCCCGCCACCAGATCACGCAAGAGGTGCTGCTCGACACGCGGCCGGCTTTCGAGGCGCTCAGAAAAACGGAGGATTTGCTCATCGCGACGCACGAAAAGCTGAAACCCGCCATCAAAGCCAATGAAAAACTCTCGAGCCAACTGAAAACCTTTAAGAAGGGGACCAACGATCCAAAAGGCAAACATCGCGATTCGGATGAATACCACGCGGCAGTTGAATCGCTGACGGCGCTGGCGCACAAGAAACATCGATCGTCCGTGAATGCTGCAGATTTTCTCGATAAAAATTCAATTTTCGTTCACAAGATTTATCCACTGACGGGAGGCATACGAGATACCAAAACCGGCTTGTATGCGCAGCTGCTACCTGTTGACGCCAATTCTTCAGATTATTTTCTGTGCTTTCCCGGTACCGGTGCCATGAACAACCGGGACAAACAATGGACGACCAATATCGCAAATTTCATGATCGATGATGTGCCGAAGGCCTTCAGACAAGCTGTTGAACTTACCAATGAAATTCATCAGGCAATTCAAGCCAAGGGCGGTACCCTGAGGCTGGCCGGTCATTCGCTTGGGGGTGGCATGGCAAATTACGTGGGCCTGAAGCTTGGCCTGGAATCCATATGCTTCAATCCGGCACCCATGGGTAAGGGATGTCTGGATGACCTGGGAGATGACATCCGGCCGGAACAGGTACGACAGCAGACCCACCTCATCATCGAAGGCGACCTGGTCAGCGATAGCACAGGCATGAAGCTGCTCCACCAAGTGAGAGGGCACACCCAGCCCTTGATCGGCAAGCTCTACGAGATCCCGAAAGATCATTCGGAATACCCCGACCTCAAAGTCTTTGACCGACACCAAATGGATGCATTCATTGACCTTTACCTGATCGCCAAAGCAAAACAGGCCAAACGCCAAGCCGAAGAGAAAAAATCCAAGCGCGACAAGCCAGGCTCGGATGAAACACCCCTCACGACAACAACAACAACAACAACGACGACGACCACTGGCGAATCGCGGCCCGGCAGGCACCCTGTTCGACAGGTCAGTCCTGCTCCTGCCAAAGATGACATCAGCGATGCGACTGCCAATGAGCGGCGACGTCAAGCGGCGCGAGAGGAAAAAAAGCCTGAGAAACTGCCGACACCACCTGTGGGCAAATCTTCCGAGCCAGGTTCAGCGCAATCGGAAGCAGAATCGGGCGCGGATCTGGACAGTCGCTCGGGGAGTGATTCTTCGTAAGCGTTGCGCTTCTCCGGCGAATGCTGAGGTCTCGGGTATAATCGAAGGCTTTTCAGGATCGCCGAAACACCATGGAAGCTGAACGCTTAAACGCCCTCACCGCCCTGCTCGCCGGCCTCAGCACGCGCGAGCAAGAACTTCGGAGGTATCTTTGACTTCGATCTGAAGTCAGAGAAACTCGAGCAAGTCAACGGCGAACTCGAAGACCCCACAATTTGGGACGATCCCAAGCGCGCCCAGGAGCTCGGCAAAGAGAAGAAATCTCTCGAAGCCATCGTCGATTCGCTCAAATCCATCCACGCTGGCCTGCAAGACACCACCGATCTGTTGGAGATGGCGCGTGAAGAGAATGATACCGACACCCTAATTGCCGTCGAAGCCGACGCCCATGCGCTGCAAACCCAGGTCGAGGCGCTGGAATTTCGTCGGATGTTTTCCAACCCGCTCGATCCCAACAACTGTTTCATTGATATCCAGGCAGGCGCCGGAGGAACCGAGGCACAAGACTGGGCGTCGATGCTACTGCGTCAGTACCTGCGCTACTGTGAGCGCAAGGGCTTCAAAACTGAGATCCTTGAGCAATCCGATGGCGAGGTGGCCGGCATCAAGACCGCGACCCTGAAGGTCGAGGGCGATTATGCCTATGGTCATCTGCGCACCGAAACTGGTGTGCACCGTCTGGTGCGCAAATCGCCGTTCGATTCCGCGAATGGCCGTCACACGTCCTTCTCGAGCCTGTTCGTCTACCCGGAAGTGGATGAATCGATCGAAGTCGATGTCAATCCGGCCGATGTTCGCGTTGATACCTATCGTGCATCCGGTGCCGGTGGCCAGCACATCAACAAGACCGACTCCGCAGTTCGTCTGACGCATATCCCGACCGGTATCGTCGTGCAGTGCCAGAATGACCGCAGCCAGCACCGCAATCGCGCCGAGGCCTGGGCGATGCTGAAATCCCGGCTGTTCGAGCTGGAACTGCGCAAGCGCATGAGCGAGCAGCAAAAGCTGGAAGACGCAAAGACCGACATCGGCTGGGGTCATCAGATCAGATCTTACGTGCTCGACCAATCGCGCATCAAGGATCTGCGCACCCATCACGAGACAGGCAACACCAAGGCCGTGCTGGATGGTGATCTGGATGAATTCATCGCAGCCTCGCTGAAGCAAGGCGTCTAAGGCGCCAATCTCACGGCGCCAGCACACCCGTATAACGCATAACGACAAGCGATCATGAACGACAAGAACGAAGCCTTGCAGGAAGAACGGGACGAGAATGCCATCATCGCCGAGCGGCGCGCTAAGCTGACGGCGATTCGCGAGAAAGGGGTCGCCTTTCCGAACGACTTCAACCCGCAGCACAAGGCCGCGGATTTGCATGCACAGTACGGAGAAGCCGAGCGTGAGGCGCTGGAGGCACAAAACGTCCACGTCGTCGTCGCCGGCAGGATGATGTTAAAACGCGTGATGGGCAAGGCATCGTTTGCGACGGTTCAGGATGCCTCTGGCGTTCGCGCAGACGGCCGCATCCAGCTGTACATTACCAATGAGCTGACTGGCGAGGCCGATCATGAGGCCTTCAAGCATTATGATTTGGGCGACATCCTTGGCGCAGAAGGCACGCTGGACAAGTTCCACGGCCTGTCCGATCAGGAAACCAAGTACCGTCAGCGCTATGTCGACCTGATCACCAGCGAAGAAACTCGCCGCACGTTCAAGGCGCGCACAGCGGCCGTTGCCTCCATTCGCCGTTTCATGGACAGCCATGAATTCATGGAAGTCGAAACACCGATGCTGCATATAATTCCCGGTGGTGCGGCAGCCAAGCCTTTTATCACTCATCACAATGCGCTGGACATGGAAATGTACCTGCGTATCGCCCCCGAGCTGTATCTGAAGCGTCTGGTGGTGGGTGGTTTCGAACGCGTGTTCGAGATCAACCGGAATTTCCGCAATGAGGGTGTGTCACCTCGGCACAATCCCGAATTCACGATGATGGAGTTCTATGCCGCCTATGTGGATTACCAATGGCTGATGGATTTCACCGAAGCGCTGATCCGACAAGCAGCGATCGATGCGCACGGCACGGCAAATCTCACCTATCAGGGACGCGAGCTAGACCTGTCCAAGCCCTTCCACCGCATGACCATTGTTCAGGCTATTAACAAGTTCGCGCCGCAGTACACGAGCGAGCAGCTGCATGATGCGGAATTCCTTAAAAAAGAATTGAAGCAGAAATTTGACGTTGAACCTCACATTATTTCCGGTCTGGGTGCGCTGCAGCTCTCTCTGTTTGAAGAGACGGCTGAATCGCAGCTGTGGGAGCCGACCTATATCATTGACTATCCGGTCGAGGTATCGCCGCTGGCACGCGCCTCGGATACCGTGCCGGGCATCACCGAGCGTTTCGAGCTGTTCATTACCGGCCGTGAGATCGCCAATGGCTTCTCCGAGCTGAATGATGCCGAGGATCAAGCGGCGCGCTTTCAGGCACAGGTTGCGGCAAAGAATGCGGGGGATGATGAGGCGATGTACTACGACGCTGATTACATTCGTGCGCTCGAATACGGTATGCCCCCGACAGGTGGCTGCGGTATCGGTATCGACCGACTGATGATGCTGATTACCGATTCGCCGAATATCCGAGACGTGATTCTCTTTCCGCATTTGCGTCGCGAGGACTGATCATCGGGGTCGTCCGCTCAGAAGAGAGACTTGTCACTGCCCGCGTGGTAGTTCCTCAACGCTTCCTGAGCGGCCAGGCTGCCTAGCGCATCCAGGAAATTCCCGTTTCCTCTTCTGAGCGCGTCCCTCACATCGGCCAGCGCCTGATCGCCCGGATCAATGCCAGCGCGACGGCTGGCCAGACTGATCAGCGCCATCAGTCTTTCCCGATTCACCTCGCGCATCTCTGCGCTCACCACTAATCGCTTTAGCTTGTCAGCAACCGATGAATTGCGCACGTAAAGCACTTCATCACCCCGGCTATCCAGCCCGACTTTGGTATGCGGGGCATTAGTGATATTTCCCAGTTTCGCGATTTCCTGATGAATCTCGGTCAGGCTCATGTCGGTCCTTAGCGTCACTGCATGGGCATTTACCATACCATCTCCCTCGAGCATCACGTCATAAGTCAGGATCCGGGGCATCACCAAAGTTCTCTCGAATCGGGGTTTTGATACATCGGCACCGCACGCGAGATTGCGATTTGATTTATCTCATTCACTGGGCAATTCCTTTACACAACCAGCGTTCGTCGCTTTACAAATAGGAATATTTTTTTATATTGAATCGCCATCTGGAAACTTTTTAACTGGATGGAACTCTTCATTCTGCCTTCTGTTCCGGAGTAAAGCATGAACAAACCTGCCTCTAAAATTCATCCTCTGGTGGCGACTGCCGCCATCGCGGTGGTCGTGGTTAGTGTGGCCGGCACTGCATCATTGATGGGCTGGCTGCCCTCACGACAAACCAGTGACGCCCCAGCAGGACAAACCACCGTACCATCTACCCCGACCACCGACGCGGCCAGCGTGACCACTACCGCTCCTGCGGCCGCCAACACCACACCATCATCGCAATCAAACCAAAGCGCCGTACCAGCCATGCACGCACGCTCAACCAAGCCGCAGCCGTCGCACAACTCGGCCGCACCAGTAAATTCGACAGCACCCACACAAGCGCAAAGCTCCGCCCCAGCTCAGGCAGCGCCGGTCTGCATGGACTGCGGCAAAGTCATCACTGTGCGCACCGTTGAGCAAGCCACTAAGCCCAGCGGCGTGGGCGCTGTCGCAGGCGCGGTGGTCGGCGGTGTACTGGGCAACCAGATCGGTGGTGGCTCAGGAAAGACACTGGCCACCGTGGCTGGTGCAGTCGGCGGTGGGATGGCGGGCAATGAAATAGAAAAGCGCACGCACAAGATCACTGTGTATGAAGTCGATGTACTGATGGATAACGGGAGCCGTCAAAGCTTTCGCTATGAGCAGTCACCCGGCTGGCGCGAGGGTGACAAGGTCAGAGTGTCCAATGGCGGATTGATTGCCCGATAGTTTATAGCCGCACTTTATCCGCGATCTCCTGCTGTTTCTTCTTATCTGAGTAAGAATTGAATGACAGCTTCATGAATTTTTCGTAAAAACATATAAAAATATATTCTCCTGAAATCAGGAGCTGCATCAGACTTGTCTGTTACCCAGCCTTAGTTATCAACAACTTTTGGCTGGAAAAACCATGTGGAGTAAAAGACAGTCTCTGCTCATTGATCAATTATGTGTAGTTAGCAATATCCAAAACTCAGCGACAAGCGTCAAAGGGCAATTCGCTTTGCTCGTCGATGACGTTGCGATCAGCCTTCTCCCGGGTCGTGCTGACGACTCGATCTGTGTTGTCGTACAACTAGGACAGCCTACTAAAAATCTTGAATTGCTGTCCTATAAAAGATTACTCGAATTGAATTTAGTGCTCGATCAGAGTAATCACCAGCGCATGGCCATCGACCCGGTAACGGGTGCAGCATTATTCATCTTTGAGATTTTTCCAAGTGATACGACCCACCTGCTGGTCAGCTTGCAGCGTGCCGCTGCTTGCGCCAAAGCATGGCAGCAAGATCATTTCCTCGACCCACAGAGCATGAAGGAGGTCGCATGATCTCCAGTCAGCTCTCGCGCGATTTCGTGCCCGATTCAACTACGCACAGCGAGCCAGACATCATCCATGGCCCATCCCGTACACCATCCGTATACGCCCCGGCAGCCCATGCGGCACGTGATTTCGCGGGGCAACTCGTCGGACGAGTCGCAGGCTTGGCGATCTACGCTGGCACCTGCTCCCTAGTGAAGCGGATGCTCCCGGTGAGCATCTACGTGGGCGTAGTCGGCGCCATCAGCGGTGCAGCCCTAGGGCACATGCTGTCATCTCAGCAAATAGGCACCACTACACCAGCCCGCGTTATCGGGAGCGTCGCTTGTACGCTCGGAGGCGCCATTGCAGGTGGTGCGATTGCTGCTGCGGGAACCACGCAACCCGTCATAACCCTGGCGGTTGGCTGCACGCTGACTGCAGCGGTATCGGTCATGAGGCTCTGGTCTCGCGATTCGGAAGACGACGACACGGTTGACGATCTTAAAGGAATTGCTGCGTTCATGGGAACCGCCGCCACCCTGACGGCGGTGTGCGTTACGGATCATGACTGGCATGCTTCCAAAGATATCGCTGCCAGAAATCTAGGGATGTTGGGCGAGTCATTGACAGTCGAGTTTTTCAAATCAACGCTGGAGCGCTGCGGGCCCTCCATAGACCGTCAGGCACTCAGTTTCAACGGCAAAGTGCTGTCCTCGCTTGCCGGAACCCTGCCCTATGTCGCTGCGACCGTGTTCATTAACGGGGTGATCGCTGGCCTGTTTCAGCCGGGCGGCACTGACGACAGTCACCTGTTCGGCGACCTGCTTCTGCCGACCATGATTGGCGCCTTGGCGAATGCCGTCAGAGGTTTCGCGAACGCCAGCGCCTCAGAATGTCTGTATGAATGGAACATCGGCACCGCGCATCCCCAACGGGACCTGGTGCGCCCGCACGCCGGCGTAAAAAAACCGGAGGGAGACCGCATACTGACCAAGACTGCAATTCGTTTTTTCATCAGCAGCTGCAGGAACGCAGTCTATACAAAATTGCGCAGCAAGGGATTAACTCCGATACAGGCCGGAATCATCGCGCAATCCATTTATGGATTTTTTGCTCAACATCGGGATTTGATATTTGACCTGATGCAGGGTGAAGGTTGGGTGTCTACCGCAGAGACCTGCACCTGATCTACTTGCCTGTAGGGAAGGTGCGGATCGACAAAGCGTCCAGCGCACTGAGTGATCAACGTGGCGTCATACAGGCCCACCACGCACAGACCACGCATTCACCGCACGATTGAGCAACATCAAAAAGATGTCAAAACATTAACTTTGTTATATCAGTCCGAGATACAACTCCTCTGAGGGCAATCACCGACCCGGTATCAGGAAGTCCGAGATACAACTCCTCTGAGGGCAATCACCGACCCGGTATCAGGAGGAGCAATGGATCCGAACAACGACAAACTTTCCGAGGAACAAGAAGCCGAGCCGTTCATCGAGATCAATGAAGGTCTGGCGGTGGTGGCTGTCAGTTGCGTGCTCTTCATGCTAGCCGTGGGCTTGGCACTGGCCATTGGCGAGCATGTCTGGGGTTATCCTTACAAGGCACTGCAGACACCGACACTGATGGACAAGCACCGCTGAACCGACAGATGAGCGGCGGCGCTATCGCGCCTCGTCAATCCAGGCCATTTGAATCGCTTCAAGGATCTTCTCGCCCGAGCGGGCCGGATCATCATTGAAGCCTTCCAACTCAGTCACCCAGCGATGTAGGTCAGTGAAGCGCACCGTCAGCGGATCGATGTCGGGATGCTTGTCATACAGCGCCTCGGCGATCTGCAGGGTATCAGTCCATTTCATCAGTGATTCTCTCGCGCGTGGTTAATCGTGTACTTGGGAATCTCTACCACCAAGTCTTCAGTACCGATGACCGCCTGACAGGAGAGGCGCGAGGTCGCTTCCAGCCCCCAAGCCATATCGAGCAGATCTTCTTCTCTTTCCTCGGCCTCGTTGAGCGAATCGAAGCCCTCGCGCACCACCACATGGCAGGTAGTACAAGCGCAGGATTTTTCGCAAGCATGCTCAATCTCGATATCTTGCGCGAGCAGTGCATCGCACACCGTGGTGCCGGTGGCAGCGTCAAACACGGCGCCCTCGGGGCACAGCGTTTCATGGGGAAGTACAACGATCTGGGGCACGACTATCCTTTACGCTTGATTTCTGCCCTGGGTCATTCAGGCCACTTCGTCCAGCTTTTTCCCGGTTAGCGCAGCACGAACACTACGGTCCATGCGACGCGCCGCAAAATCCTCGGTACCATGGGCTAACGCATCCACGGCCGACTTGATCGTCTGATGGTCGCTGCCCTTTGCCGATTCGCGCAAGCTTGCGATCAGGCTATCAATGTCTGCGCGCTCTTGCGTTGACAGCAAGTCGGCATCCTGCGCCAACGCCGAGCCAATGGCCAGCAAGAGGCGTTCGGCCTCTACCTGCTCTTCGCGCAGCGCACGCTGCTTCATGTCGTCTTCAGCTGACTGATAAGAGTCTTGCAGCATGCGAGCGATGTCGTCATCGCCCAGCCCGTACGAAGGCTTGACCACGATGGATGCCTCCACACCAGAATGCGTCTCCCGCGCCGACACCGACAGCAAGCCGTCGGCATCCACTTGGTACGTCACGCGAATCCTTGCCGCCCCTGCGGCCATCGGTGGTATGCCGCGCAATTCAAACCGCGCCAGCGAGCGGCAATCAGAGACGATCTCACGCTCGCCCTGCACCACATGCACGGCCATGGCAGTCTGACCATCCTTGAACGTAGTGAATTCCTGCGCACGCGCGCAGGGGATGGTGGAATTGCGCGGAATGACTTTCTCGACCAGCCCACCCATCGTCTCGATGCCCAACGACAGTGGAATCACATCCAACAGCAGCCAGTCATCACCGGGAGGACGATTACCTGCGAGCAGGTTCGCCTGCACGGCAGCGCCGAGCGCGACGACTTTGTCGGGGTCAATGTTCGCCAGTGGAAGCGTCTGGAAATAATCGCCGACCGCCTTTCGCACATGGGGCATACGCGTTGCGCCGCCGACCAGCACGACGCCATCGATATCACCCGGGGTCAGATTCGCATCGCGCATCGCCTTGCGGCAAGCGGTGATGGTCTTGCTGATCAAGTGCTGTGTCATGGCAGCGAACTCTGTGTCGGTGAGAGTCAGGCGCACTTCTTCGCCTGAGTTGAGTACGGCATCGATATGCGTCTGGGCTTGAGTAGACAAAATCTCTTTTGCTTCGCGCGCCTTGACCATGAGCGTGCGCGTATCCTCATCCGACAGCGGCGACAGATTGGCCTGCTCAATGATCCAGCAGAACAGACGATGATCAAAATCATCGCCGCCCAGCGCCGAATCTCCGCCAGTGGAAAGTACCTCGAACACCCCCTTGGACAACTTCAGAATGGAAATGTCGAACGTGCCACCACCCAGATCGTAGACCGCGTAGATACCCTGCGAACCATGATCGAGTCCATACGCGATAGCCGCTGCAGTGGGCTCATTCAGCAGGCGCAGCACATTCAGCCCAGCCAGTCTGGCCGCATCCTTGGTCGCCTGCCGCTGTGCATCATCGAAATACGCAGGTACGGTGATCACCGCACCCACCAGTTCGTCGCCGAGCGCATCCTCGGCACGCTGGCGCAACGTGGCCAGAATCTCTGCCGATACTTCCACCGGACTCTTTACGCCGGCGACCGTCTTGAGCTGCACCATGCCGGGCGCATCGACGAAATCGTAAGGAAGGTTTTCTGCGTAAGCGATATCTTTCAGCCCGCGTCCCATGAAACGCTTGACCGAGACAATGGTGTTCTTCGGGTCGCTGATTTGTGCGGCCTTGGCTTTGTAGCCGATGTTTGCGTAACCATTCGGCAGATAGCGCACAATCGATGGCAAGAGCGGATGACCCTCCTCGTCATTCAGGACTTCGGGTATGCCATGCCGAACTGTCGCCACCAGCGAATTGGTCGTACCGAGATCGATGCCTACCGCCAGCCGGTGCTGGTGAGGGGCGGTGGACATGCCCGGTTCGGAAATTTGCAGCAGTGCCATCTTGCTTGAATGCTTTCTTGTCTCTGTGTCCGGATTCTGAGCGTCAGGCTTCGATGGACTCGAATACTCGCCCAACATCTTCGCCAAATTTTTCCAGGAACATCAGCTGCCGGACCTGTGCACCTGCCGCCTCGTAATGTCCTGAACCGAACAGATCACTGATCTGTGTCAGCCGTTCGCGGCGGACTCCTGCCAGCTCGCGTTCTAATGTTTCCAGCGCACCGACATCCCTCGCATCGCGCGCCTCATCCAGCGCCTCGCGCCATTCCATCTGCTGCATCAAAAAAGCCGGCGGCATGGCCGTGTTCGATTCAACGCCCAGATCCACGCCGTTCAGCTCGCAGAGATAGGCCGCACGCTTGAGAGGATTTTTCAGCGTCTGGTAAGCCTCATTCGCACGCGTTGCCCATTGCATAGCTACTCGCTTCTCGGCGTCAGACGCTGAGACAAATCGATCCGGATGCACTCTGCCCTGCAACTCCCGAAAAGCCGCATCCAGCTGTTCGATATCGATATCGAAACCCACCGGCATCTGGAACAGCGCGAAATGATTGTCCATGTTTCAAAAACAAAAGCCTGTCGTCAGCAACAGGCTTGGTGGTGATTGCTGCAGTCGGCTCAGATACGGAAGCTTTCTCCGCAGCCGCACTCATCCTTCACATTCGGGTTGTAGAACTTGAAGCCTTCGTTCAAACCCTCGCGCGCAAAATCCAGCTCGGTGCCATCAATGTACGGTAGGCTCTTGGGATCGACGAACACCTTGATGCCATGCGACTCGAACACTTGATCTTCATCGGCGCTTTCATCTACATACTCGAGCTTGTACGCCAGCCCGGAACAGCCCGTGGTACGTACACCGAAGCGCAGACCAATACCTTTGCCACGCTTTTCGATATAGCGTGACACATGTTTCGCCGCTTTTTCTGTCAAGGTGATTGCCATCACTCGCTCCGTCAGGCTGCCTGCTTGTCCTCGCCGCCGTGGCGCGCCTTGTAGTCAGCTACTGCGGCCTTGATCGCATCCTCGGCCAGAATCGAGCAATGAATCTTCACTGGCGGTAGCGCAAGCTCTTCAGCGATCTGCGTGTTCTTGATTGACAGCGCCTCATCCAGCGTCTTGCCCTTGACCCATTCCGTCACCAGCGATGACGACGCGATGGCCGAGCCGCAACCATAGGTCTTGAATTTGGCGTCTTCGATCACGCCATTCTCGCCAACCTTGATCTGCAATTTCATCACATCGCCGCAAGCGGGCGCACCGACCATGCCGGTGCCAATGGTGTCATCGCCCTTGTCAAATGCGCCGACATTGCGGGGATTTTCGTAGTGATCGAGTACTTTATCCGAGTAAGCCATGATGATGCTCCTTGCTTAGTGTGCTGCCCATTGAATCGAGTTAATGTCGATCCCTTCCTTGTACATATCCCAGAGCGGCGACAGATCGCGCAGCTTCTGGACCTTTTTCTTGATCAGGTCAATCGTGAAATCGACGTCTTCCTCGGTCGTGAAACGGCCGAAAGTAAAGCGGATCGAGCTGTGTGCAAGTTCATCGCTGCGGCCTAGCGCGCGCAACACATACGAAGGCTCCAGACTGGCCGACGTGCAAGCCGACCCCGATGACACCGCAATGTCCTTGATCGCCATGATCAGTGACTCGCCCTCGACATAATTGAAACTCACGTTCAGGTTGTGCGGCACGCGGTGCGCCATGTCGCCGTTGATGTAGACCTCTTCGATATCGTTCAGCCCGTTGGCCAGACGGTCGCGTAATGCTTGCATGCGTGGTATTTCGGCGGCCATCTCTTCTTTCGCAATACGGAAAGCCTCGCCCATGCCAACGATCTGATGCGTCGCCAGCGTGCCCGAGCGCAATCCACGCTCATGACCGCCGCCATGCATTTGCGCCTCGATGCGAACGCGCGGCTTGCGGCGAACGTACATTGCGCCCACACCTTTGGGGCCATAGGTCTTGTGTGCGGTGAAGGTCACCAGATCCACCTTGGTCTTTTCCAGATCAATGGGTGTCTTGCCAGTCGCCTGCGCAGCGTCTGAATGAAAAATAATCCCCTTGCTGCGGCACAGCTCGCCAATCGCATCAATGGGCTGGATGACACCAATCTCGTTGTTCACCCACATCACCGACACCAGAATTGTGTCCGGTCGGATTGCGGCTTCCAGCTGCTCGATAGTGATCAGTCCGTTCGCGCCAGGCTCGAGGTAAGTGGCCTCGAAACCCTGACGCTCCAGCTCGCGCACGGTATCCAGCACCGCCTTGTGCTCGGTCTTGACGGTAATGATGTGCTTACCCTTGGTCTTGTAAAAATGCGCGGCACCCTTGATCGCGAGGTTATTACCTTCCGTCGCGCCCGAGGTCCAGATGATCTCGCGCGGATCGGCATTCACTAGCGCCGCGACATGGCCGCGCGCTTCTTCCACCGCTTTTTCTGCTTCCCAGCCATACAGGTGGCTGCGCGAAGCGGGGTTACCAAACTGCTCGCGCAGGTAAGGAATCATCTTGTCCGCCACGCGCGGATCAACCGGCGTGGTCGCCGAGTAGTCCAGATAAATCGGAAAATGTGGCGCCCGGATGGTATCCATCAGGGATTTTGCCAGCGGTGCGTTCATTGCGTTACTCCGTTCGCTCGGTGCGGCTTTCGTATTGGTTCATTACTGCCTGACTGCTGCAATCCTCATGCAGCCTGATGCGAGCGCTGCATCACGACCACGGGCTTTTGCTCGACAGGCTTGTTCTTTTGCTGATCGACCAGATCCTTCAGAGAGACCGAATCCAGATAGTCGACCATCTTCGCGTTCAGCGTCGCCCACAGGTCGTGCGTCATGCAGCGCGTGCCGTGCGATTCGCCATCGCTATGGCAATTTTGCTTGCCGCCGCATTGCGTCGCGTCCAGCGGCTCATCAACCGCGATGATGATGTCAGCCACGGTAATATCCTCAGGACGACGCGCGAGGTTGTAACCGCCGCCCGGCCCGCGCACCGATTCCACGATCTCGTGGCGGCGCAACTTGCCGAACAATTGTTCAAGGTAGGACAGCGAGATCTCCTGCCGCTGGCTGATGCCAGCCAGTGTGACCGGCCCCGAATGCTGACGCATGGCCAGATCAATCATCGCGGTAACTGCAAAACGACCTTTGGTGGTAAGGCGCATTGGCTTCCTCCAGAAAACGACGCGTTATTGCGGGAAATACTCATTAGTTTCGAGAAAAGAATCCCGAACATTTTTGTCGAGTATACCAAAGCTGAGTGTAATTGTCAGGTATTGATTTGGCGCGGAACCAATAGTGAAATTGCGTTAATAGCAATTATTTTGCCCGTAGCAAGTGCATCGGGCCGAAAAGCCGCTGCATTTCAAGGTTTTGAATGAAAGACAGGTTATAAGGGTGCTCGGCCACTGCTTTCGGAAAAGCCGACAAGGCGGGCAAACCCTCCAGCCATTGCGCAATTTTCCCCCAAAGCACCAGCGTCGGGGTGGGCTGACCGGGTCGGCTGGCCAGCGCCTCCAGCACGACTTCCAGAAATGGGCGCCAAGCTTTGGCCTCCTTGACAGGCGGCACATGAGGTCGGAATACCAGAGCGGCATTCAACAGCAAAAATCCTTCTCCGATGAGCTTGCTTTGCAGATCGGGCAAGGTCTGAATAAAACCCGAGCTCGGTAACATCGCATTGACGGCGACTCGTGCGACTGCTTCGCCCGTAGTCTGATCTGGTGCCAGCCAGCCATCCGCAACCATCAGCATCTTCATGAAATTGCGCAGCGAGGTTGCGCGATTCACCCGCTTGGACAAACCCTGAGTCGACCAGAGTTCGCTCACCGCACCGTCCATGAAACAAACCCCCGTTGCGCTCTCTTCACGCGGGTAAGGCCCCTCGCCGACCAGCACGTAGCGAACCTTTTCCAACGGCTGATTGAAGGCTGCAAAAAGTCGCCCTTGCGTCGGGAGGAAATGCTCGTCTGCCAGTCTGCTCAGATAGGGAGGATCAGCCGCATGCAATGCGCTCAAACCTCTCAGCAAGACCGGATGCCATGAGGAGGCTGTGCGCTCAGCGGCATCAACAAAAAGGGACGGGATCACAGGAAGTTAACAACAACCGGGACAAAAGACGTGATTTTATATTGGATGAAATGACACCCTCGCTCAGGCAGAGGAAATTGTCACATCTTAGCGATGATGACCGGAATTAGCTGGCCCTGAGCAGGAACCGATTTACAACAACCAGTACTCATGGACGGCTTTTCAATAACACCCACGCCTGACAGGAGCTCCCAGAATGCTAGCCCAGATACAAGACAACACACACAAAGCTTACGTTGCACTGCAATCCTACGTTACGTCCCCAGCTAACATTCCCATACCAGGG
>RGFZ01000231.1 GCA_010024875.1 Oxalobacteraceae bacterium
GGATGATTGTCGCGCATGTCGATACAATGAACGGAGTGAATAGCTGGACGCTGAAAGCAGAAAAAATAGCCAATGGTGCAACGCTGACGGTGTCGGCTCCGACTGCCGAAACGACCAAACTGAAAGTTTTAGGTTTTATTGGTGTGATGATGGCCAGACCCCACGAGGTGATCCGGTCTTTATGTTAGTTGACGATTTGGTTTGTAGCTAGCGCTGGAATGGCCGGCGAAGCTGGTTGGGGTTGCGCAGACGGCCACTGTAGGACCTCTGGTGCAGGCGGTTGATATCGCAGTGATGAGTGCGGCCTGATCGTGTTGTAGTGCCGCCGCCAGCCCTCAATGATGATCTTTGCTTCTTTTAGCGTATAGAAGATTTCGCCATTCAGAAGCTCATCTCGAAGCTTCGAGTTGAAGCTCTCACAATAGCCATTCTCCCAAGGACTGCCAGGCATGATGTAGGCGGTCTTGGCCCCGACTGCCGAAAGCCAGTTGCGTAAGTTATGGGCGATAAACTCCGGGCCGTTATCCGAGCGGATATGCGTTGGGATGCCCCTTAGTATGAAGAGATCCGACAAGGCATCGATCACATCCGTTGCCTTGAGCTTCCGGTTGATCCTGATCGCCAGGCATTCTCGTGAGAACTCGTCAATGATGTTCAACATTCGATACTTCCTCCCATCGTGAGTGCGGTCTTCGACAAAGTCGTAAGACCAGACGTGGTTGGGATATTCGGGACGCAAGCGAACGCAGGATCCGTCATTGAGCCAAAGACGTCCGCGCTTGGGCTGTTTAGAAGGGACTTTCAGCCCCTCACGTCGCCAGATCCGGGCTACCCGCTTAGCATTCACTCTCCAGCCCTTGTGTCGCAGCATCGCCGTGATCCGGCGATAGCCATAGCGACCGTACTGGATAGCAAGTTCCGTGATGTCAGCGGTCAGGATCGCCTCATCATCAGGTCTGGTCGGTTTTTTGCGCTGCGTGGAACGATGCTGGCCGAGAACTCGGCAAGCAAGCCGCTCTGAGATGCCATGCTTGGCAACCACATGCTCCACGCAGGCGCGGCGACGTGCGGGGCTTAGAAGTTTCCCCCTGCAGCCTCTTTTAAAATCAGCTTCTCAATCGTCAGGTCCGAGACGGCTCG
>RGFZ01000232.1 GCA_010024875.1 Oxalobacteraceae bacterium
GCAGCGCTGTCACGTTGGCGCGGTCAAGCACATTCGTTGAGCGGTGTAGGTGCTGTCGCTGCTGCGTGGTTTACGGTTTGCTACTTCGCCCTAGTGCACAGCCTTCCAATTTGGTGGGAGCGGTGGCACCTCGGACTCGTTCCCGCAGCGTGCATGCTCGCCGCGGTTGGGCTTGCATGGGTGGGAAAGTCTGCGTTGATCGCGGCAGTTGCCGCCCAAGTGGTCGCCAGCATTGCGATCGGGCCTTCATACCTGAATCACGGGTTCTGGCATCTGCTGACGTCACCGGAGGGAATGGGGTTGCACGTCGTCGCGGTCGGGGCCATCATCACGGTGGCCGCGAAGGGAACGGGGTTTCCGGAATGGCTACGTGCGCGCATTCGCTTTCGCGCCGTTCCCGGGGCATCGTTTGGATAGCGATCCAGCTGGAGCTGGCACCGAGAGGAGTTCCATGTCACGCATCACACGCCCGCTTCGGGTGGGGATCATCGGTACGGGCGGAATCGCTGGTCAGCACATCGATGGATACAAGAAGGCTGAAGGCGTTGAGTTAGTCGCAGCGTGCGACGTGGTCGAGTCCCGGGCAATTGGGATGAAGGAAAAGCATGGCTTTCAATTGCATTTCACATCCTGGGAGGAGATGATCAAGCATGCCGACTTGGACGCAGTAAGCGTTTGCACGCCTCCTTTCGCTCACCTTGAACCGACCATCGGCGCGATCGAAGCAGGCCTGCACGTTTTGTGCGAGAAGCCGATGGCGCTTGACGCAATTCAGGCGCAGAAAATGGTCGATACTTGGCACCGAGTTCGTGTCACGAAGCACAACCTCTTTTCGGTCGGGTTTCAGAGCAGGTTCGGCAAGAACGCCCAGCAGCTGAAGCGGTTCATTGAGGCCGGTGAGCTCGGCGACATCTACTACGTTCGGGCAGCGTACCTGCGCCGGCGAGGGGTTCCTGCGTGGGGGGTCTTCACCAACAAGGCATTGAACGGTGGAGGTCCGATGATCGATGTCGGCGTACATGTGCTGGACTTGTCAATGTGGCTGATGGGCCACCCTAAGATCCAGAGCGTGTATGGCGCAAGTTTCCGCAAGTTCGGCAACCGGGCGAACGTCTTCAATCCGTGGGGTTCATGGGATCC
>RGFZ01000233.1 GCA_010024875.1 Oxalobacteraceae bacterium
GAAGCCATCGGCGACAGCGACCTGTTCTTGAATGGCGTGTCGGTCGGCGCATCGCTGGCGGTTGACGACAAGGCCTCGAACGCCAACGCGAATGCTTCTGCTATTGCCAAAGCAGCTGCCATCAACAAGGTGTCTGCACAGAGCGGTGTCTATGCAAAGGCCGGTCCGAACGTGGTCAGTGGTCAAGGCAGTATGGCGGCCAGCGCCACCTCCGGCACCATCGTGATCAATGGCGTTGCAACCGATGCTTTCTCGACCAGCTCCGCCAGTACCTCGCTGAGCCGTCAAACTGTGGTCAATGCGATCAACAACAAATCCGAGCAGACCGGTGTGCGCGCTATCAACACCGAGAGCGATGATCTGGGCGTGACTCTGGTCGCGGATGATGGCCGTAACATCGATCTGATATTCACGGGCGATCTGACCAATACCAGCACCGGCGTGCGTGCCGCTGCCGTGGGCGCTGCTGCCAACAATGTCTACGTTGGCTCCTACGACCTGTTCACGCTTGATGGTCGCGACATCAATGTCAGCTTCAAAACCGGCACGACCACGGCCGAGGCTTACAGCGGTCTGCGTAACGGCTCCTACGCCGCTGATACGGCACTGATGACCTCGTACAAGCGTTCAACACTGGCTGGTGGCACAGCACCGACAGATACCAACGTTGGTACCTTGCAGGGCAACAGCATGATCATCAATGGTGTCGCGATCGGCCCAGCTCTCTTGACCGACGATGCCTCATCGGACACGACGGCAACATCGTCGTCACGCCTGACCAGCGCTGCTGCGCGGCATGAGCTTCACGTCCAACACCGCGACGCAACAGGTCTTCCTGAACGGCGTGACGATCTCTGCAGCTGCAGGCGAGACCCGTAACGGCATGATCGATGCCTACAACGCCGTCTCTGACCGCACCGGCGTAACTGCCAGCGCCTGGGGCGATGGTATTGAACTGCGCGCAATCGACGGACGCAACATCTCCATCGGTACGGATGGCTCTGCGGCCAACCTCGGTCTGGGCAGCCTGACGGTGGGTGCCACTGCGGACACGGCTGGTGCTGTCACCTACTACTCGCAGGTCACCTTGAAGTCGGATAACAAGTTCGAAGTACAAGCGGGCAGCCACGGCATCCC
>RGFZ01000234.1 GCA_010024875.1 Oxalobacteraceae bacterium
AATCGCAAGCGAGTTACTCGAGGCGCTTGCGATTGAGAATGTGATCTCATTCGAGCCGTTCCGCGCGGTTGGCTCCGCATTTGGCCCGACATGAAAGACGGTGTTGGTCGCGGAGCCGTCGAGCAGGATCGCCTTGTTGAACTGCGTCGAGGCGGCAATGCGGTCAACTTCGGACAGCAGCTGGTTCACCTCGCCCTGGATGTGCAGGCGATCAGACGCGGTGAGCGTGTCATTTGCGGACTGGATCGACAGTTCACGCATCCGCGCCAGAAGGCTGTGGGTCTCGTTCAGCGCACCTTCGGCGGTCTGGAGCAACGAGATCGCGTCCTGCGCGTTGCGCTGCGCTTGGTTCAGGCCACGCACCTGGTTCTTGAGCTTCTCACTCACCGCAAGGCCAGCGGCATCGTCAGCAGCCTTGTTGATCCGCAAGCCACTCGAAAGCTGCTCAATCGCCCTGAAGAAGCTGGTCTGCGTGCCGGCAAGGTTTCGTTGCGCGCTTACCGACTCGAAGTTGTAATTGATCCGAAGCGCCATTTCCGGTGTCCTTCCCTGGAGCGTCTACGTCCGGGGCCATCCTTTGCCCCTAGGTGGGTCACGATCGTGCAACCGTACGCGACGGCGGTGCCTCGTCGACTTGTATGCAGCATCGGCTAGTACTCCGGAATCTTAAGGACGATCACGCCGCGAGCTTGCGGTTCTAGCGGCCGCACTGCTAGCACCTTGTGCGTGATGGTGCTCCCGGGAATCACGAAGGGGGCACCCTCGCGGGTACCCCCTCGTCCCGGCCGTCAGGCCGGATCGCATGCGGCCTCGCCGCTCGCCGTCGCTACTTGAGCAGCTGCAGCGCCATCTGCGGCGCCTGGTTCGCCTGCGCCAGCACCGCCATCGTCGACTGCTGCAGGATCTGCGTCCGCACCATCTCCGACACCGACTGCGCCACGTCCGCGTCCCGGATCCGGCTGTTCGCCGCCCCCGTGTTCTCCGCCGACACCCCAAGGCTTGCCACCGCACTGTTCATCCGGTTCTGCACCGCCCCAAGCAGCGCGCGCGACTTGCTCACGCTCTCAATCGCCGTGTCCAGTGTCCCAATCGCCGCATTTGCCGACGTCT
>RGFZ01000235.1 GCA_010024875.1 Oxalobacteraceae bacterium
CCGATTTGCGGCACGATCATCACCCAGCACGCAGTATAGGCGGCGAGACCGACGCCAAGTCGAACAGGAAGCGATCCAACGCCCATCAGTCGGTCACCTTCGACTGACTTAAAGTCGTTCAGCGTCATGATGCCGTGCGCCGCTAGGCTGTAGAGCAGCGCCAGCAGCAGCGAGCGCGCGTCAGGAAATGCGCCGCCTGCCATCACTGCCGCACCCGTCACCCACGCGAGTCCCTCATACGACAGACCGCAAGCGGCATTGCCTAACCAGCCGTTTTCTTTCAGGCGTAGCGGCGGCGCGCTGTAGGCCCATGCGAGCGCCAGTCCCAGCATCGCGGCGATGAATCCCCACGGACCGAGAGCGGTGGCCACCAGCAGTGACAGCCCGGTCCACAAAATCGCGATGTACAAGCCCCAGCGTCCCGGCATGCGCCCCGAGGGTATCGGGCGCTGCGGCTCATTGATCGCATCCACATGACGATCAAACCAATCATTCACCGCCTGACTGGTGGCGCACACCATCGGCCCGGCCAACAGAATGCCAGTGATGATCAGAGGCCATTGCCCGTCAGGCGCAACACCCGATGACACTGCCCCGCAGGCAAAAGCCCACATCGGGGGAAACCAGGTGATGGGTTTTAGCAGCTCGGCAACAGCGGAAATAGAGGGACGAGACATGCAGATGATTTTGCACGTGACATTATTTAGCGTCAATTCTTATTGACACTTTTAAGGGGGTGATTTTTGGGATGGCAGAGTTTTCAAAAAAGCAGGGTTTGGGTCGTTATGTCGGTGCAGGCTGGGATCCCTGAGTGACTTGGCCCATTGCGATGGGTAGTCGAAGAACGACGAAAGCCGCTGGATCCTGACTTTCGTCAGGATGACAGAGCGGCGGGCGAAAGGGTTTTCGGTTTTTACTGTGGGTTGAAAAAGGGGCAATGACGGCTGCGAGCCGACCCTCAAATCGTCATCCCGGCGCACGCCGGGATCCATCGTCGTGTACCTCAGGCGAATGAGGGATTGACAGGTTGCATTGCCTGACGGTGTAAACAAAGTGAGTGTCCCTTTGTAGCGCTTAAGAACGACGAAAGACGCTGGATCCTGACTTTC
>RGFZ01000236.1 GCA_010024875.1 Oxalobacteraceae bacterium
TTGCCGCATCAGTTGCTGCGTTAGCAGCATCAATTGCCTGGAGAGCAGCATCGGTTGCAGCATCAGCAGCAGCTGTAGCAGCAGCAACTTCAGCCTTAACTACAGCATCGGTTGGGTTAACAACTGTGATGGTTCCGGAAACAGCAGTTGCTGTGTCATTTGTTCCATCAGAAGTTGAACCGCTCCATGCGATAGTTGCAGCAGTTGATGGCATATAAACCACGAAGGTCTCAACGCCATTAACGAATGTCGAACCACTCAAGGTAAAGACACCATCAGAGAATGAACCGCCATTAGCAAATGGACGTGTCCAGGTTAGACCTGTGAACAAGCCGGTCTGTGCATCGCCGGTAGCAGAAGCCATACCTACTGTTGTGCCAGCAGCATTCTTCGCGGTTACACGAATAATTGCCTTATCGCCAACATTGAAGGTGGTCTTTGCGACACCCTTCTCGTCTTCAAATGCGATTGTTCCGATCTTTCCTGTCTTTGAGGCAGTGGTGATCGATACTGCACTTGAAGTAACAGCGGATGAACCTACTGTGAAGGAATCTGCAACAGTAACTGTTGCGGTTCCAGCGCTGCGAACAACCATATTACAATCCCAAACTGCGTCTGCGGCGCTATAAGAAGCAGCGACGTAGAGGTTTGTTCCTGGACCGGTTGTTGAAGCACCAATAACTGCTGTATCAGAGCTGATGCAATAGAAGTTGCTATTGCGGTTCTGAGCAGCGGTTGTAAGGGCATTACCAGCGGAATCCTTAGCAACGAAGGTAACGATATCGGTACCAACAGTTACGGAATCTGCTGCGAGAGACGAGAGGCTATAACCAGCCTTCGTGATTGCATTAGCAGTCGCAGTGAAGGACGCAGCCTTGCCTACGAATGTAACGGTCTTTGCCGCCTGTGTTAGCGCAGTTGATCCGATAAAGCCTGACAATGTCATTGTGCCGGCTGCACCATCTGAGTAGATAGTTGCAGTTTCATTGGCGCTCAAAGTCACTGACTTGGCATATGCAGAGGTGTTGCCACCTTTAGCGACTACACCAGGACCGGAGACGTTGATGACAAGGCTTCCATCAACCATAGTTCCCTGAGCCATATTGGTG
>RGFZ01000237.1 GCA_010024875.1 Oxalobacteraceae bacterium
TAAAAAAGCGACAGCGTGCCAAAGCCCGCCAACCAAAAGCCCGACGCGACAATCAGGCGAACGACTTGCTCCCAAAAAAGCCGCAGCCGGATTTCCGCGCCAAAAACCCGCCGTGCCCGAAGGGCTGATGTGGACACTTCAATAAAGGCCCATAGCGGCAGCGACCAAGCAAAGAGCCGAATGAAATCGACCAGCTTTGCGGCATCTGCGTCTGCAGCGTTAAACGCATGGGCAATCAGGGGTGCCCCCAGCGACGCCAGCAGCGCAAGGATGAGCGGCGGCGTGACGCCCAAGATCAGGGCTGCGCGTAAAGCCGCCACAGCCTCGCGCTCAGACTTGGCCTGTGGCACAGTGCGCTGCAAGGCGGATGTCATGCCCAGATCAGCCACCGTCTCAACCAGCGTTACGGCGGCCCAAAGCGCGGTGTAAATTCCATAGCTGGCAAGCCCAAAAAGCCAGACGTAAATGGGCTGCGCAATCACTTCGATGATGGCGCCCAGCCGGGCAAGCAATGTCGTGCCTGCGCTGCGCGCGACATCATGGCTGGTTATTTCGCGCGCGCGAATGTCCGGTTCACTAGTCAAAGCAGGCCTAGATTGCACAGCCGCTTTGGCCTGTCATCTACTGGTCTCGGCCGGTCAGCCGAAACCGTGGATATCAGAGAACATATTTGCTCAAATCGACATTCTGGGCGACATTTGCCAACTGCGCGGTCACATATGCGGCATCAATGGTCACGGTGGCACCGCTGCGGTCTTCCGCGTCGAAGCTAACATCTTCCAACAGCTTTTCCAGCACAGTCGACAGGCGACGTGCGCCAATATTTTCAACGGATTGGTTCACGTCTGCAGCAATGCGGGCAATTGCGCGAATGCCGTCATCGGTAAAGGTCAGCGTCACATTTTCCGTGCCCAAAAGCGCACTATATTGCGTGGTCAGGCTGGCGCGCGTGTCAGATAGAATTTGAACAAAATCTTCTTCGCTTAACGCCTTTAGTTCCACGCGAATGGGCAGGCGGCCCTGCAATTCAGGCAGCAAATCGCTGGGCTTCGCCACATGAAATGCGCCTGAGGCAATGAA
>RGFZ01000238.1 GCA_010024875.1 Oxalobacteraceae bacterium
ATAATCTGCTTGCGTTTCTCGAAGCTGTAATCCTTCTCGGTCCATCGTACGATCGCATCAGACAATTGCTGCTGCTCGGGGGAGAGATCGAAATCCATGGTGTCTCCTCACAGTCCCAGAATCATCTGGGTGATGATGTTGCGCTGGATCTCGTTTGAGCCGCCGTAGATCGAGGTCTTGCGGTAGTTGAAGTAGTACGGCATCAGCGGCGCGCTGTCATCGTCTTCGGCGATGCTGTGCTCGCTCTCACCTTCCAGATAGACGGGATCGAACGGCAAGCCGAGCGGACCGGCAGCCTCGACCATCAATTCGGTCAGCCGCTGCTGTATCTCGGTACCTTTCACCTTGAGCATGGACGCCTCGGGCCCAGGCGCGCGCTGCTTTGCTTCCTGATAGATCACGCGCAAGACCGTCACTTCCAACGCCATCAGGTCCATCTCCAGCGCAGCCACCTTGTGCGCATAGACCGGATCTTCGATCAGCGGGCGACCACCCTTTTGCATCCGCGACGCCAGCCGCTTGATGAACATCAGCTCGCGCTTGGAACGGCCGACGGCAGCGATGTTGGTGCGCTCATGCCCGAGCAGGTATTTGGCGTAGGTCCAGCCACGGTTCTCTTCACCGACCAGGTTCTGCACCGGCACGCGCACGTTATCGAAGAAGACTTCATTGACCTCGTGGTCTTCATCCAGCGTGATGATGGGGCGTACGGTAATGCCGGGCGTCTTCATGTCGATCAGCAGGAAAGAAATGCCCTCCTGCTTGCGCGCGCCGGTATCAGTGCGCACCAGGCAGAACATCATATCGGCGTGCTGCGCGAGCGTGGTCCAGGTTTTCTGGCCATTGACGATGTAATGATCTCCATTGCGCTCAGCACGAGTTTTCAGCGACGCCAGGTCAGAGCCCGAGCCGGGTTCGGAGTAACCCTGACACCACCAGTCCTCGCAAGAGAGGATGCGCGGCAGGTAGTAGCGCTTCTGCGCTTCGTTGCCAAAGGCGATAATGACCGGGCCGACCATGTTCGCGCCAAACGCAAGAATCGGCGGCGTGCC
>RGFZ01000239.1 GCA_010024875.1 Oxalobacteraceae bacterium
TGTCATCCAAGGTCCTGCCCATAAAGTTTGTATTGCTTGTAGTCCTCCATAATTGAAAAAACCAAGTGGGACTAAACTTAAAAAATATGGGTGAGTCCAAATAGTTTTGTAACTAGAGATTCCTTTGTCTTCTATAGGTAATTCAGTTTTATTCCATGATGGAATAATAAAAATTATAAGAATTACTGTAATTAAAATTAAACTAGCGATAATTAAAAAAATGTTTCTCCAGCCGATTTGAGGCAATAACCATTGGATAGGAATAGTTGATGCTAACATTCCAAGAGCTCCGGTCATTAACATCCAAGCATTAGCTCGCTGTTGTTGTTCAAGAGGTAACCATTTTCTATATCCTGTTAAGGGAGCCATCAAACATACAGAAACTCCAACCCCAATCAAAATTCTAGACATTAAAAGATTTAAAAAATTTTCAGATTTAGAAAATGCTATAGTGCTAATGAGAGCAATTATTAAAAAAAAAGCGATTATTTTTTTTGGTCCATATTTATCTAAAAAATAACCACTAGGAAGTTGCATGGCTGCAAAACCTAAAAAATATCCACCAGCTAATAATCCAAGATCACCAGAATTTAATCCAAGTTCCTGAGAGAATACAGGGGATAAGGTTGCTGTACTTGCTCTTATGAGCGTGGATATGAAATATCCTAATGCAAATACTAAAAATACAATAATTGCTCGATTTTTAGTTAATAAATTTATGCTCAAGTGAAATTCCTTTCATTATTAATTTACAATTAATCATTAATTTTTAAATTTTTAAAGAAATCTAAAGCTTCAGGATTAGCTAGTGCTTCAATATTATCAATTTTATCTCTATTAATTATTTTTCTTACTGCAATTTCAACAATTTTGTTTGATTTCGTTCTAGGAATATCTGGGCAAGCGATAATTTTAGCTGGTACATGTCTTGGACTGCAATTATTTCTAATTTTTTTCTTAATTTTATCTATTAATTTATTGGAAAGTAAATTGCCCTTAGTTAATTTTACAAAAAGTATTATTCTTATATCGTTATTATAATTTTGACCT
>RGFZ01000240.1 GCA_010024875.1 Oxalobacteraceae bacterium
CCGTGGCATGAGACAGAGAAATCCATCGGACTGATCGGTACGCCACTCGTGGATACGCAAGCGAGCTTTGTCCGTACGGCCAGTTACGGCGATGAACTGCAGATCCATGTCAGTATCAGCGAGTGGCGCAGCAAGAGCTTTGTGCAGAGCTATCGCGTGCTGCGCGGTGAAGAAGAGATCATGCATTGCCATGAGGTGCGGATCTTCGCTGCAGCCAAAGAGGGCGGCGGCATTCGCGCGCTGCCGATACCAGAAGACATACGCGCGCTGTGCAGCTAATTGAAGCTTCCGAGATTACATGCCCAGCGGACTGACACCAATCAGCAGCGCATGTAGCCATCTCACGAACACGAACCACACAAGCGTTCCGATGGCCAGAGTACCGAAGCTGCCCAGCAGAGTGCCGGGCGGGTAACTGACGTCGTTCTCGCGGTCGCGGCGTCGCGATGCTCGAAAATCCAGCACCGCCCAGATCAGGAAGCTGCCGAACAGCAGCACATCAGCGAGATTGCCATTGGCCAGCAAATGCGCGAGCGCCCAGATTTTCACGCCTGCGACCATCGGATGGCCAATGCGTGACTTGATCGCATTGCGCGGCACATAGGCGGCGGTCAGCAGGATGAGGGCCAGCAGGTTCAGCAGCAGTGAAAGATGCCGCGTCCAGACCGGTGGCTCCCAGAGCGGCACGGGCATCACTCTGAGCTGACCGTAGCCGATCACGATCAGCGCGAAGCCGGCGATCGAGACCACGGTGATCAGCCCTTTCCAGGGCTTCTCGCCGAGGCGTTCCAGCATCGCGCTGCGCCAGCCATCGGCGAAGATGCGCGTTGAATGCGCGGCAAGGAAAAGCACAAGTCCGGCGATCAGTAAGGGCATCAGATGCTCCCGCAGGTAAAGTGAACCCCCTGAGTGTATCCCATCGTTTGCGGGTGCATCATGGTGCCACAGGGCGTCGCAGCGCAACTCGGGTACCATCATCATCAGTACTGATACCCGGAGAGTGCCTGATGCAAACTACCCCCGTACCGATGCGGCAGATCGTCGCCGCA
>RGFZ01000025.1 GCA_010024875.1 Oxalobacteraceae bacterium
AAACTCTGCCATAATCGTGAACATTTGCCACGACTCGCTTGCCTTGCGCGAGGTCGCGCGCTCCACGTTAGTCAACTGCCGCAGCCGCGGCACCCGTTTCCGGTCGCTTTCCATATGAATAAAACCCTGTTGCTGGTGGATGGTTCGAGTTATTTGTACCGAGCCTTTCATGCGATGCCCGATCTCCGCAATGCAGAGGGTGCACCTACCGGGGCGATCTACGGCATGATCAACATGCTGCGCCGCTTGCGGCAGGACTATGCGGCAGCATACATGGCCTGCGTGTTCGACGCAAAAGGCAAGACCTTCCGCGACGATCTCTACCCGGAGTACAAGGCGCACCGACCATCGATGCCTGAAGATCTCGCGCGCCAGATCGAGCCCATCCATGAGGTCGTGCGTGCACTGGGCTGGCCCATCCTGATGGTCGAAGGCGTCGAGGCCGATGACGTGATTGGCACACTGGCGTCTGAGGCCACCGTGCATGGAATGTCGACGGTGATTTCTACCGGCGACAAGGATCTCGCGCAGCTCGTCAATGAGCATGTGACGCTGGTGAACACCATGAGTAATGAGACGCTCGACCGTGACGGCGTGATTGCTAAATTTGGCGTACCACCCGAGCGCATCGTTGATTACCTGACGCTGGTCGGCGATACCGTGGACAACGTGCCCGGCGTGGAGAAAGTCGGACCAAAGACGGCGGTGAAATGGCTGACGCAGTACCAGACACTCGATGGTGTGATGGCGCATGCGGCCGAGATCGGCGGCGTGGTCGGCAAGAATCTGCAAACGGCGCTGGATTGGCTGCCGCAGGCGCGCGTGCTTGTCACGGTCAAATGCGATTGTGATCTCGTGCCTCACCTTGAATCGATCGAATCTACCCTGGCGGCGCGCGAGGAGGACAAGGAAGCGCTGCGCGAATTCTTCACGAGGATGGGATTTCGGACCTGGCTGCGCGAACTGAGCGCCGAGAGGGCTGCAACGCCTGCTGTTGATGCTTCGGGGTCGCATGACACGAGCGCACCACAAGGTGCATTGTTCGCCGCTGATCCGCCGCCACCAACGCACTATGAGATGGTACTCTCTGACGCACAGCTCGATGCCTGGCTGGAACGTATCTGTGCGGCGTCCCTAACAGCCTTTGATACCGAAACGACGTCGCTGGATCCGATGCGCGCCGAGGTCGTCGGACTGTCGCTCAGCGTCGAGCCCGGCATCGCTGCCTATGTGCCGATGCAGCACCGTTATCCCGGCGCGCCTGAGCAGCTGTCGCGCGAGCATGTGCTGGGCAAGCTCAGGCACTGGCTGGAAGATCCCACATTCCCGAAGTTGGGACAACACCTGAAGTATGACGCGCATGTGCTGGCCAATCATGGTATCGCGCTGCGGGGTATTGTGCATGACACACTACTGCAGTCCTATGTGCTCGAATCGCATCGCAGCCACGATATGGACAGCCTGGCTCTGCGCTGGCTGAACAGGAAGACTATCAGCTACGAAGACGTGTGCGGCAAAGGCGCGTCGCAGATTGGCTTTGACGAAGTCAGCATCGAGCGCGCGACCGAGTACGCCGCAGAGGACGCCGACATCACGCTGCAGTTGCATCGGGCGATGTGGCCCCGCGTCGAGTGAATTGGCAGGACTGCCGTTCAACCTGAATTCACCGAAGCAGCTCGGCGAGGTGCTGTTCCAGAAACTCAAGCTACCGGTAGTAAAAAAAACGCCGAGCGGAACGCCCTCGACCGATGAAGAGGTATTGCAAAAGCTGGCCGAAGACTATCCGTTGCCCAAGCTCTTGCTGGATTACCGCAGTCTGTCAAAGCTGAAATCCACCTACACCGACAAGCTGCCGCGCATGGTGAACCCGTCGACGGGTCGTGTGCATACCAATTACGGTCAGGCGATTGCCGTGACCGGCCGGTTGTCATCGAACGATCCCAATTTGCAGAATATTCCCGTGCGTACGGCAGAGGGCAGGCGCATTCGCGAGGCTTTCATCGCCTCACCCGGAAACGTGATTGTGTCCGCCGACTATTCGCAGATCGAGTTGCGCATCATGGCGCATTTGTCGGGTGATGAGGGCATGCTGCGCGCGTTTGCCGCGGGCGAGGATATTCACCGAGCAACCGCTTCCGAGATTTTCGGCGTACCACTGGCCGAGGTCAGCGGTGAGCAGCGCCGCTATGCGAAGGTGATCAATTTTGGTTTGATGTACGGTATGAGTGTCTTTGGACTTGCGGGGAATCTGGGCGTTGAGCGCGCAGCTGCGCAGATGTACATGGACAAATATTTTCAGCGCTTTGCGGGCGTCAGGCAGTTCATGGACGATGTGCGCCAGCAGGCAAAGTCTCAGGGTTTCGTCGAAACCGTGTTTGGCCGCCGCCTGTGGCTACCCGAGATCAATTCACCGAACGGGCCGCGCCGCCAGGCGGCAGAGCGGGCAGCGATCAATGCGCCGATGCAGGGCACGGCAGCCGACCTGATCAAGCTGGCGATGATCGCGGTGCAGGGCTGGCTTGATGTGCACCAGCTGGCATCTCGCATGGTGATGCAGGTGCATGATGAACTGGTGCTCGAGGTGCCGGACAATGAACTATCCCTCGTCAAGCAAGAGCTGCCATCGCTGATGGCCGGCGTCGCGCAGCTGAAAGTGCCGCTGGTCGCTGAGGTGGGCGCGGGCAGCAACTGGGAAGAGGCTCACTGAGGGCGCGCTCAGATCTCAATTTTTGGAGGTGTGAATGGATAACATGAGAGCAGACCTCGACAGTCTGAACCCTTCAGTCGACTGGGGTTCGGGGGACCGACGGGATTTTCTTCGTGCGGCATTGGGTACCGGCTTTGCTGCCGCCGTGCTGCCGGTGATGGCACAGACTATGATACGCACCGACATCGATGGGTTGCTGGCCGGTGAAGTGATGATACGCTCTGGCGATCTGGATATGCGTGCCTACCGCGCGCAGCCTGAGGGCAAATCGCAGCTACCCGTGGTACTGGTGGTGTCCGAGATATTTGGCGTTCATGAGCATATCGCCGATATCGCACGGCGCTTTGCCAAGCTCGGCTACCTGGCGATTGCGCCAGAGCTGTTCCAGCGTCAGGGCGATCCGCGTCAGTATGAATCCATTCCTGATCTCATCAGCAAGGTGGTCTCGAAAGCGCCGGACGAACAGGTGATGCGCGATCTTGATGCCTGTGTCGCGTGGGCGGGTCGCCATCAGGGCGATACGCAACAACTTGGCGTCACCGGATTTTGCTGGGGCGGACGCATCACTTGGCTGTATGCCGCTCACAATCCGCGTGTGAAGGCGGCAGTGGCCTGGTATGGCAAAGTCGTTCAGGACAAGACACCGCTGCAGCCGCAGAACCCCATTGACATGGCGGCCAGCCTGCGTGTGCCTGTGCTCGGACTGTATGGCGGCAAGGACGCCGGCATTCCGCTGGAGGGTGTCGATCGGATGCGCGATGCGCTGTCCCGGGGGAAAAGCGGATCCGAGATCGTCGTGTATCCTGACGCAGGACATGCATTTCATGCGGACTATCGTCCCAGCTATCGCGAGACTGAGGCGAGGGACGGCTGGCGTCGATGTGTAGACTGGATGCGCAGGCATGGCGTCAGCGCCTGAGCAGTGAGCCAATGAAAAGTCGCTGGCCGCCGTACAATGCCGGTGCGCGATGAGGGCGCCGTGAAAGCATGACGAGACACCAAAAAACAATGTCAAATAAGGCTGCAAAATTTCTGATGATGGGCGGTGCCTTTGCGCTGCTCGCCGGCGTGCTTAGTCCCGCTTTTACCGAGACGGCGCCAGCGCCAGCGGGTACTGCACTCCCGCACATGGCGTATCTGCAGCCCGTGCCCGACCTTCAGGATGCGCAAAAGAGGTCATTCCGCGCCGGAGAAAAGGTCTTCAACACGCTCTGGATTGCAGTACCTGAAGATCAGATCTCGAAATGGTGGGATCTTTCCCAGCCGGGCCCCGGCGGCAGCGAGTGGGGACTGGGGCCGACGTTTCTTGCGCAGTCTTGCGTGTCTTGCCACATACAGGCAGGGCGAGGACGCACCAATGATGCCGGCGGCGGCCCGGTGTTCATGCAGTCGCTGCGCCTGTCGGTTCCTGGCGCAGGCCCGCACGGCGGCCCGAATCCCGAGCCGAAGTATGGCTTGCAGATCCAGAGCTTTGATACCTCTCAGCGCGAAGGCGTGAAGTTCGGCGAAGGCGAAGTGCATATCGACTGGAAAACCAGCAGTTTCGCTTTCCCGGATGGCTCGGCTATTGAGTTGCGCAAGCCCGTCGTTCGTCTGGAGAAGCTCGGCTTTGGGCCGCTCGCACAGGATGTCATGACGTCGCTGAGAAATTCCCAGGCGATTTTCGGGCTGGGCTATCTGGAAGCGGTCAGTGAGTCCGATATCTTGGCACTTGCTGAATGGCAGAAATCGCAAGGATTGAATGGTCGGCCAAATTATGTGCGTGACGATGTCAATGACAAGATGTCGATCGGTCGTTTTGGCTGGAAGGCGAATCAGCCTAACCTCAGGCAGCAGCTGGCCTCAGCTTTTCTGGGCGATATAGGTACGACCTCAGCCATTTATCCGACGCAGAACTGTACGTCGGTACAAAAGGACTGCCTTGAAGCCAAGCACAGCGGCAAACCCGAGCTGCGCGAGGAATTGTGGGACTCGCTGACATTCTGGGTCAGCGCGCTCGATGCGCCTGCGCCGCGCGACCGGGACCAGCCAGCCGTCATTCGGGGCGAGAAGCTGTTCGCTGCAGCGAAATGTGCTCAGTGCCACGTGGCTGAACTGAAGACCGGGAAATCCACGCCGATTCCTCAGCTGGCTGGCAAGACGATTCGTCCGTACACCGATCTGCTGCTGCATGACATGGGCCCGGAGCTGGCGGATGGCCGGCCCGATTTCAAAGCCGGCGGCCGCGACTGGCGCACGCCGCCACTGTGGGGCATTGGCCTGTCAAAACAAGTGAATGGCAGTACGAATCTTTTGCATGATGGCCGCGCGCGCAATCTTCTGGAGGCGATCGTCTGGCACGGCGGCGAGGCCGAGCCGTCGCGTAAATTGTTCGTGAAGTTATCGAAAGAAGAGCGCGGGGATCTGATCGCTTTTCTGAATTCCCTCTGACGCGACCAACGGATCGCGCGCCAACGCGGGTTTAGTCATTCGACGAATTGCTCCAACTGCCGCAGCTGTGGTCTAATCGCTGCCGTTAATCGTCTGCCAATACCGGGACTGAAAAATCGATACCCTGCCTTACATCTTGCTGGCCACCCTGCTCGGTGGCGTCATCAGCATATCTGCTGCCGCATTCCTGTCGTATGGCTTTTTGTCGCGCATCGTGGAGCGAATGGTCAGTCTGTCGGTGGGTATCCTGCTATCGACGTCGCTATTACATGCGCTGCCGGAAGCCTTCGAATCCGAAGCGAATATCCATGCGCTGTTCGCGACGCTGCTCGCCGGCTTGCTGGGATTTTTCCTGCTTGAGAAATTCGCAATTCTTCGGCATTCGCATCATTATGAAGGCGATGGTCACGATCATGAGCATGGGCATGATGCACATGAAGCAGGACAATCCGGCTGGATGATTCTTGTCGGTGATGGTCTACACAATTTCACCGATGGCATACTGATTGCGGCGGCTTTCCTCGCAGACTTCAAGCTCGGCGTGATCACCACGCTGGCCATCACGGCGCATGAGATACCACAGGAGATCGGCGACTTCATCGTGCTGCTCAACGCTGGGCTGAGCAAGGCGCGCGCGTACACCTACAACCTGATTTGCAGCCTGATGGCGGTACTCGGCGGGCTGGTCGGTTATTACGCGTTGGGCAGCGGCATGCACCTGATTCCTTATGTGCTGGTGCTTGCCTCCTCAGGCTTCATTTATATCGCGGTCAGTGACCTGATGCCGCAAATGCAGCGCCGGGCGACGCTGCGCGAATCAGTACCGCAGTTTGTACTGATTGCGTTGGGTGTTGGCATTGTGCTGGTGCTCACCCACCGTTTTCATATTCACTGAGCCAGCTCAGGCGCCTGTCGCCACGGGTCGCGACTTGTCGCTCGACCATTCGCTCCAAGAACCCGGGTACAGCGATGCGCCACTCAATCCGGCGATTTCCATGGCCAGTGCATTGTGACAGGCTGAGATGCCCGATCCGCATTGCAGAATCGTTGATTGCGGGCTGCTGATCAGTGCACTGAAATCGCTCCGAAGCGTTTCAGCTGCCTTGAATTTTCCGTCATCCAGCAGGTTGTCCTTGAAGCAGCGGTTCTTCGCGTCCGGTATATGTCCAGCGACTGGATCAATGGTTTCGTTCTCACCGCGAAAGCGATCGGCCGCACGTGCATCAAGCACGGTATGTTTTTTTGTCGATAGATTGCTCATCACGTCAGCCGCACTGACCGTGGGCGCTAGCGACGCCTGCAAAGTGACACTGCCACGCGGACGTGAAGGTACCTCGGTGCTCAACGCGCCGCCACCGGCAAGCCATGCGGCCAACCCGCCGTCCAGTACGGCAACGTTGGCATGTCCTACCCAGCGCAGCATCCACCACAAACGTGCGGCGAACATGCCGCCGTGCGCATCATAGGCAATGACCTGTGAATTCGGGTAGACACCCCAGTCACGCAGCGTTTCGATGAAGCGGGTCTGCGCGGGCAGCGGATGCCGGCCGCGAAACTCGCCATTCGGGCCGGGCGATTTGTCGGAGAGTGCTGTATCGGCATCCGCATGCTGCGCGCCCGGTATGTGTCCCGCGGCGAAAGCTTGTGCACCCGCATGGGTATCCGTGAGCTCTGCCCGGCAATCGAGAATCACGAAAGCGGGGTTGCTAATGTGCTGTTTCAGCTCGGTCGCGGTGATCAGCGTGGTGTACGGCATTCGAGGTCTCCTCCTTGTGGCACGACATGCCGTGACCTGCTCTGGCGTGCTCTGCGGTTTTGATTGTCCTGCGATGCAGCACGAAAGGGTTATCAGATTTTTCTGGGCGTGCTGCTGCGCGCATTATAGAAGGTTGCGACCACGCCGCTGGCAAGAATGATCGCAATGCCCAGCCAGCCATACAGATCGATGCGGTCCCCCCAGATCAGAATGCCCCAGACACTGGAAAAGACGATGCCCGAATACTGCAAGTTGGCCGTCACCAGCATCGCGCCAAGACGATAGGCCCGAGTCATCGCGATCTGTGCGATTGTGGCGGTGACGCCGATCGCAATCAGCAGGAGCATGTCATAAGACGACAACGAGTGCAGTAGCCGTATCTGTCCGGTATCGAGATAGCTGTCGATCAGTCCTGAGAGCATGCCACCGATCGCGCCGGCGGCTGAGAAGTAAAAGACCACGCGATACTCGGGTTCGCCAAGTTGTCCTAGCTTGCGCACCTGAAGATAAGCAAATGCGGAGACGATGCCGGAAGTGAGTGCGACGAGGCCGCCCAGCCACTGCTCGGCATGGATCGTTGGCTTCAACAGTAGCGCTACACCGACGAAGCTCGTGAGAATGGCGACGGCAAGTCCCCATTCGAAGCGTCTTTGTTTATGCCACCAGCCAAGCGTAAACACGATCGCCGCGATCCATATCGGCGCCATGTAATTGAGTGTCATTGCGGTGGCCAGCGGCAGTCGGGGAAAAGAGAAGAACCACAGCCAGAGCGCGGTGACGCCGACGAAACCTCGCCATGCGTGATGCCAGGGGAAATCAGTGCGCAGCGGCAGACCACGCAAGTGTGCCAAGGCAAACATCATCACCATGCCGGTGGCGCCACGGCACATGACGATTTCAGAGGTGGAGGAGGTGGCTGACGCCAGCTTCACGCACACCCCCATCAGGGAAAACATGAAGCTGGCAAAGAGCATCCATAGAGATTGCATGCCGGAGTTCCCGGCTCAGTCAGACAGCGCTGTGTAGGTCACAGCGCAATCTTGCTGCGGTACCACTCGTGGAAATGTTGCATCCCATCTTCCATCGGCGACTGATATGGACCGATTTCATTCACGCCGCGATCGAGCAATATGCGACGGCCGGCGTCCATGCGAAGCGCGATCTCGTCATCTTCGGCACAGGTCTCCATATAGGCGGCCCGCTCAGCATCGACGAAGCCACGCTCGAATAGCACAATGTCTTCCGGGTAGTAGAACTCCACTACGTTAGTCGTTTTTTGCGGGCCTTTTGGCCACAGCGTAGACACCACGAGTACATGCGGGTACCACTCGACCATGATGTTCGGGTAGATGGTCAGCCAGATCGCGCCATAGGGTGGCACCTCTCCGCCGCGATAGCGGAGTACTTCGTCGTGCCACTTCTGATAAACCGGCGAGCCGGATTTTTTCAGTGCCGAATTCACGCCAACAGTCTGCACGCTGTAGCCTTCGCCCATGTCCCAGCGCAGATCGTTACAGGTGACGAAGTTGCCCAAGCCGGGGTGGAAGGGCTCGACGTGATAGTCCTCGAGATAGACCTCGATGAAGGTCTTCCAATTGTAATCGCACTCGTGGGTCTCAACGTGGTCTAGCATGTAGCCGCTGAAGTTGAGGTCTTTGGTGACACTCAGATTTTTCAGCATCGCAGGGACATCCACGCCATTGTCATCGAATAGCAGACCATTCCATCGCTGCAGCCCAAAGCGGGTAAGGTTCAGGCAAGGGGTTTCACCGAAATGCGGCGCGCCGATCAGTTCACCTTTGAGGTCATAGGTCCAGCGGTGCAGCGGGCAGACAATATTCGATGCGTTGCCCCGCCCGGTGAGCATCTTGGCCTGGCGGTGTCGGCAGACATTGGAAATGAGTTCGATGCCCTCTGCGCCACGGGTAAGCAGTCGGCCATCGTTTTCCCAAGGCAGTGACGCATAGTCGCCGGCATTCGGCACCATGAGTTCATGACCGACATATTGCGGCCCTTGTCGGAACAGTTGCGATATTTCTTTGTTCAGCAGCGCATCATCAAAATACACGCTGACTGGAAGTTGCGCGTTGGATCGCGCGAGTCTTGAGAGACTGGCCAGATCGGACATCCCCACCCCCAAATTAATTTGCACCAACCTAAGAGAGAAAGAATCCGCAAATACCTATTCGATCGAAATGGAACAGTGATTTTTTGGACGAGCGCGGGATTATACCCAGACCCTTGTGATACGGACACGGTAGTTGACTTGAAAATCCGGCATTGTTTGGCAATAAGACAGCGATCAAGCGGCGAAGGTGCCGCAGCGCTGTGATCACAGCAAAGCGAGTGCCTACGGTAAAACCCTTAAAAAGTACGTCAGCTCGCCCAAAAACAGAATAGAAATGCTTTTTTGATAAAAATGTGATGCCTGAACAGGCGCCTGGTGTATAAGTAAGACAAGTTGACAGCGAAGCGATTGCACTAAAATAGACAGTCCCTCAGTCGCCACAGTCCCAGACCGTTTCATGCCTAGAAAAAGCGCTTCCGACCAGCCCAGTCCATCTTTTGAAGACGCGATGGCCGAGCTAGAGCAGCTCGTTGCAAAAATGGAATCCGGCGAACTTCCGCTGGAAGCTTCGGTTGCGGCCTACCAGCGCGGCTCTGAGCTGGTGAAATACTGCGCCGCCCAGCTCGAACGCGTGGAAAGGCAGGTGAAGGTGCTGGAGGGCGACATGCTGAAGCCCTTCGCCACCGATGACGAGGACGACGAAGACGACGAGGATGACGAAGAATGAAGCAGGATTTCGCCGACTGGCGCAAGGCTGTCCAGGTCGACATGGAAGCCTTGTTGCAGTCGCACCTGCCGCCGGCTGAACTGTTGCCGCGAACCTTGCACGAGGCGATGCAGTATGCGGTGCTTGATGGCGGCAAGCGCGTCCGCCCTCTGCTGGTATTTGCTGCTGGCGAAGTGTTTGACGCGCCGCGTGATGCAGTCGAGCGAGCGGCCTGTGCGGTCGAGATGATCCATGCGTATTCCCTGGTGCATGATGACCTGCCCTGCATGGATGATGATGATCTGCGGCGGGGCAAGCCCACGGTGCACAAGAAATATGACGAGGCGACCGCGCTGCTGGTCGGCGATGCGCTGCAATCGCAGGCATTCGAGGTGCTCGCTGGCGGCACGCTGGATGCATCACGCAAGGTGGCCATGCTGACCCGCCTCGCACAAGCATCCGGTTCACGCGGTATGTGCGGTGGGCAGGCCATCGATCTGGCCTCGGTGGGCATCGCGCTGCCGAGAGATCAGCTGGAGCAGATGCACCGGCTGAAGACTGGCGCACTGCTGGAAGCGTCGGTGATGCTGGGGGCGATGGCAGGCAAGTCCTTGCTCAATGATGAGGCCGCCGCCTTGCATGCTTATTCGGCATCAATTGGTCTGGCCTTTCAGGTGGTGGATGACATTCTGGATACCACCGCTGATTCGGCCACGCTGGGCAAGACCGCTGGCAAAGATGCGGCCAGCAGCAAACCGACTTACGTGTCCATGCTAGGACTGAACGAGTCGCTTGCCCTGGCTGAGAAGTTGCGGCAGGATGCCCATGAGGCCCTGGACATTTTCGGGGACCGAGCGTTGCGGCTGGGTGAGCTTGCCGATCTGATCGTACAAAGAACCACCTGAGACGACTACTGAGACGCCATGACTCTTTTACAAAAAATAAACGACCCGGCGGAATTGCGGGCGCTCTCGCGGGCGGAACTCGCGACACTCGCCGATGAGCTGCGCACCTATCTGCTCGAATCCGTCGCGCGCACCGGTGGTCACCTCTCGTCCAATCTCGGCACCGTCGAGCTGACGATCGCTTTGCATTACGTGTTCAACACGCCCGACGATCGCATCGTTTGGGACGTTGGCCATCAGACTTACCCTCACAAGATACTCACGGGTCGTCGCGATCGCATGCCCACGCTGAGGCAGCAAGGCGGCTTGTCGGGTTTCCCGCGCCGCAGTGAGAGCGTGTATGACACTTTCGGCACTGCGCACTCATCGACTTCGATCTCGGCGGCACTGGGCATGGCGCTGGCCGCGCGTGCCAAGGGCGAGAAGCGCCACTCGGTGGCTGTGATCGGCGATGGCGCGATGACGGCTGGCATGGCGTTCGAGGCACTGAACAATGTGGGTGTCTACGAAGACATCAAGATGCTCGTGGTGTTGAACGACAATGACATGTCGATCTCGCCGCCAGTAGGTGCGCTCAACCGCTACCTCGCCCGGCTGATGTCGGGCAAGTTCTACGCAGCGGCGAAGAACATGGGCAAGCAGATGCTTCCACCCTCAATGCGGGAGCTTGCCAAGCGTTTTGAAGAGCATGCAAAAGGCATGCTGGTACCGGCGACGTTGTTCGAAGAATTCGGCCTCAATTACATCGGCCCTATCGATGGTCATGATCTCGAATCGCTGATCCCCACACTGCAAAACCTGAAGAATCTCGACGGCCCGCAGTTCCTGCACGTCGTCACCAAGAAAGGTCAGGGTTACAAGCTGGCTGAGGCAGATCCGATTCTTTATCACGGCCCCGGCAAGTTCAATCCCAGTGAGGGCATCAAGCCTGCGGCGAGTACCAAGACCACCTATACCCAAGTGTTCGGTGACTGGCTGTGCGACATGGCCGCGCAGGACGAGCGACTGGCCGGCATCACACCTGCGATGCGCGAGGGTTCGGGCATGGTGAAGTTCGAGCAGGAATTCCCCGATCGCTACTACGACGTCGGCATCGCCGAGCAGCATGCCGTCACCTTCGCCGCTGGTCTGGCCTGTGAAGGATTGAAGCCGGTCGTTGCGATTTATTCGACTTTCCTGCAGCGCGGTTACGATCAGCTGATTCATGACGTTGCGTTGCAAAACCTGGATGTCACGTTCGCGTTGGATCGCGCGGGTCTGGTCGGCGCCGATGGCGCAACGCATGCAGGCAACTATGATCTCGCTTTCCTGCGCTGTATCCCCAATATGGTGGTGATGGCGGCCAGCGACGAGAATGAGTGCCGGCAGATGCTGACCACAGGTTTTCGCTACCGAGGCCCGGCGGCAATTCGCTACCCGCGTGGCGCTGGTATCGGCGCGGCAGTGGACAGTTCACTCACCCCGCTCCCCATGGGCAAGGGCGAGATTCGCCGCAAAGGTCGTCAGGTGGCGATACTCGCGTTTGGCACGATGGTAGCGCCTGCGCTTGGTGCTGGAGAAGCGCTGAATGCGACGGTGGCGAATATGCGCTTCATCAAGCCGCTTGACGCAGCATTGGTGGCCGAGCTGGCGGCGACGCATGAGCTGATCGTCACGGTCGAAGAAGGCTGCATCATGGGCGGAGCAGGTTCAGCGGTTGCCGAGGCGATGGCGGCTGCTGGCATCGTCAAGCCGCTGCTGCAGCTGGGTTTGCCGGACAAATTCATTGATCATGGCGATGCGCAGCAACTGCTGGCGCAATGCGGACTCGATGCGGCAGGAATTGCGACATCCATACGCCAGCGAATTCATGCGCAAGAGCCAAGGCTGGTAGTCAACAGCTGATCACGAAAATAAGGTCTGGAAAAAGTCGTGGTCGACAACAAGGCTCTCGGCAACGCTACGAAGCTTCGGCGCCATTGTTTTTATTGCGAGGCATTTCTGCCTTTTTCCCACAGCACGTCGCTGCCGCCCGCGTAACGGTTGAGTACCCGTGCCAGCACGAACATCAGATCGGACAGCCGGTTCACATATTGCCTTGGCTGAGGATTGAGTGTCTCCTCATGGCCCAGTGAGACGATGACACGTTCTGCGCGGCGACAGACGGTGCGGCACACATGGGCCAGTGCCGCAGCGCGCGAGCCACCGGGCAAAATGAATTCTGACAAAGCTGGCAGCGTGGCGTTGTACTTTTCCAGCAATTCATCCAGTCGAATCACCTGCGCTTCCTTGATCATCGTGAAGCCCGGAATGCATAGCTCGCCGCCGAGATCGAACAGGTCGTGCTGGATGGTGATCAGTTCCTCCCGCAGATCGGCAGGCATGTCTTCGCAGAGCAGTACGCCGATCTGCGAGTTCAGCTCATCCACATCCCCCATGGCCTGTACCCGCAGTGCATTCTTGTGGGTACGGGTGCCGTCACCCAGTCCGGTGGTGCCGTCATCGCCAGTTCGGGTGGCGATTTTGGAAAGTCGGTTGCCCATATTGTGGAAATTGAATGAAATATCGGCAAAGGATAAGGGAAAACCCCGCCAGATTGTTCACGCTTGATGAACTTTGGGTTCCGTTTTCAGTAAGCCGGAAGCTGGCTTCTTCGGTGGAAGCGCAGAGGCTTCTATTGCGCAACGCGGAGTACAATAGTCGTCTTCCGGAGAGACCCAGATGAATCATCCTGCCCTGCCTGCCGCGCTCAGGCGCGAACTGCCTGCCGAGCTTCTCGCCGAGCTGAGAAAGCTCTTTTCCGATCGCTTGTCCACCGCCCAGGCCATCCGCGAGCACCATGGCCGCGATGAGTCCTCCTATGATCCCATGCTGCCGGATGCGGTGTTGTTTGCGCAGTCCACCGAGGACGTCGCGCAGGCAGTTGCGCTCTGCAATCGCTACCGTTTCCCCGTGATCGCTTTCGGTACCGGTACCTCGCTGGAGGGCCATGTGCTGGCGCTGCAGGGTGGCCTGTCGATCGATCTGTCACAGATGAATACCGTGCTGGCGGTGAATCCTGAGGATTTGACGGTGACGGTCCAGTCCGGCGTGACCCGCAAACAGCTCAACACCGAGATCAAGGACACGGGCCTTTTCTTCCCGATCGATCCCGGTGCCGACGCCTCGATCGGTGGCATGGCGGCGACCCGAGCCTCGGGCACGAATGCCGTGCGCTATGGAACGATGCGGGACAATGTGCTGGCGCTGACGGTGGTGACCGCCGAGGGCAAGATCATCAAAACGGGTACCCGCGCAAGGAAATCCTCTGCCGGTTACGACCTGACCCGGCTGTTAGTCGGCAGCGAAGGTACGCTGGGCATCATTACCGAGATCACCCTGAAGATTTATCCTCAACCCGAGGCCATCTCTGCGGCCGTGTGCTCGTTTTCCGACATTGCCAGCGCGGTAAACACGGTGATTCAGACGATACAGATCGGTGTGCCGGTGGCGCGTGTCGAATTCCTCGATGAGAACGGCGTTAGAGCGCTTAACAAGCATGACAAGCTCACCCTCCCGGAAAAACCGCTGCTTTTGTTCGAATTTCATGGCAGCGAGTATGGCGTCAAGGAGCAAGCAGAGTTGGTACAGCAGATCGCGGATGAGCACGGCGCTACGGGTTTCGAGTGGGCGACTCGGCCCGAAGACCGTTCTCGGCTTTGGCAAGCTAGGCACAACGCGTATTTTGCGCTGCTGCAGCTGCGTCCGGGCTGCAGGGCAATTTCGACCGACTGCTGCGTACCAATCTCTCGGCTGGCCGATTGTCTTCTCGAGACCAAGGCAGATTGCGAGCGCCAGAACATCGTGCACGGTATCGTCGGACATGTGGGCGACGGTAACTTTCATGTGCAGATGATGGTCGATACCAGCGACCCGGAAGATGTCGCGCGCGCAGAAGCCGTCAATCAGCGCATGGTGGCGCGCGCGATTGCGATGGACGGCACCTGCACTGGCGAGCATGGCATCGGCTTGCACAAGATCGATTTCCTGATTCAGGAACATGGCGAGGGTGCGGTCGAGCTGATGCGTTCCATCAAACATGCGCTGGATCCCAACAATATTCTGAACCCCGGCAAAGTCATTCGCTGGTAAGCCATCCGGCTCGGTTTTACATCACGCAGACAGTCTCCGACCTATGGCAACACGCATTCCCCCGGTTCACGCACTGTCTGCTTTCGAGGCGGCTGCACGTCATGGCTCGTTTGCGCTTGCCGCAGAAGAGTTGTGCATCACGCCTTCGGCACTGTCGCACCGCATACGCCTGCTCGAAGAATTCGTTGGCGAGCGATTGTTCATACGTGATGGCCGCAATGTCGGTTTGTCCGAATTCGGTCGGCGGTATCTTGATGTCGTTCGTCAGGCACTGCGTACGCTCACCGATTTCCCTATGCCGAGGCGTGCTGCATCCGTTCAGCCCCGTGTGAAGCTGACTTTGCCGCCGACCTTTGCGCGCTATCTGCTGGTGCCCAGACTCTCGTCCTTTATCGAGCAGCATCCTGATATTGCGGTCGAGATTTATCTTTCGGTGCCACTGTACGATCTATCGCTGGCAGAGAGCGATCTCGAGGTGCGCTTCGGGCCCGGGAAATATCCGAACCTGCAATCAGAGAAACTCTTTTCTGAGCCCACCTTCGTCGTCGCCAGCCCCGGCTATCTTCGTCAGATAGGCGACATCAACACGCCGGAAGATTTGCAGAAAGCCACCCTGATTCGCTCCGCGCTGGAGCCGTGGCAGCCGTGGTTCGAAGCTGCTGGCCTTGACTGGCCTGAGCCAAGCGCAGGCTTGCGGGTTGATGATCTTGGTCTCTTGCTGGAAGCGGTGCGTCACGGCCATGGCATTGGCCTGACCCGCGAGCACTTTGCACGCGAGCTGCTCGACAGTGGTGAAATCGTCAGGTTGTTCGACATGCAGACAGCGACTCCGCCCCACGCTTATTATGTTGTGTACGAAAAGCAGACAACCGAGCGACCCGAAGTCGATACTTTCCTGCAGTGGATGAAGGCGACGTTCAGCAAGACCTGAATGCTTCTGTCAGGCCGGCCTCGCTGCAGTATTGCCTTTTTGCTCTTCAGTCACGCTTGTCGTTACCCACGACAGAGCAGAATTCGAAGGCCTGGCTGTACTTCTTCAAAAAACTTTCATCGCCACGGTCAAAGCTTTTCAGCATGAACACCCCAAAACGGGGAGTTTTGTGCGGCGGCTTTCGTTAAACTGGTACTCTTTGTGATGCGAATCTAACCCGCTCACGCCAGCGCACAGGATGTTCGATGAATGCCCCTTCTGCCCCCGGTTTTGCCATGGCTCGCCAGCGCGAGGTCGTCGCAGCGCTGAGAGAGGTTCTGCCCACAGCGGCGGTGCTGTTTAACGAAGAAGACACTCGCCCTTATGAGTGCGACGGACTGTCTGCCTACCGTCAGCTGCCCATGGTCGTGGCGTTGCCGGAAAATGAAGCTCAGGTCATTGCCGTGCTCAACACCTGCCGCCGGCTCGCGGTGCAAATCGTGCCGCGCGGCGCGGGCACCGGCCTGTCTGGCGGTGCCACACCGATCGCCGATGGCGTGGTGCTGTCCACTGCGCGGCTGAACCGTATCGTGAAGCTCGACCCGTACGCGCGCACTGCGGTGGTTCAGCCCGGCGTGCGCAATCTGGCGATCTCGGAAGCCGCATCGCCGCATGGGTTGTATTACGCGCCTGATCCCTCATCGCAGATTGCCTGCACCATCGGCGGCAATGTTGCTGAAAACTCGGGCGGCGTGCACTGCCTTAAATATGGTCTCACCGTGCACAACGTGCTGCGCGTGCGGATGGTGACAATCGATGGCGAGGTCGTCGAGCTGGGCAATGAAGGTCTGGATGCGCCGGGTCTTGATCTGTTGGCGGTATTCATCGGTTCCGAGGGCATGTTGGGAGTCGTTACCGAAGTGACCGTCAAGTTGGTGCCCAAACCGCAAACAGCGCGCGTGATCATGGCCTCGTTCGACGATGTCGTCAAAGGCGGCAACGCGGTCGCTAATGTAATTGCCGCTGGCATCATTCCCGCCGGACTGGAAATGATGGACAAGACCAGCTCGCGCATGGTCGAGCCTTTTGTCAAAGCGGGTTATGACACTGATGCCGCGGCTATTCTGCTGTGCGAGTCCGATGGCACTACCGAAGAAGTCGACGAAGAAATCGCCCATATGACCGACGTGCTGAAGGCTTCCGGTGCAACAGCGATTGCGGTATCGCGCGATGAAGCCGAGCGACTCAAATTCTGGTCGGGAAGAAAAAACGCGTTTCCCGCAGCTGGCCGTATCTCGCCGGACTATTACTGCATGGATGGCACGATACCGCGCAAGCATTTGGCGGAAGTACTGCTCGGTATCGCCGAGATGGAAAAGACGTATGAGCTGCGATGCGCGAACGTTTTCCATGCGGGCGACGGTAATTTGCACCCGCTGATCCTGTTCGATGCGAACACGCCCGGTGAATTTGATCGCGCTGAAAAATTCGGTGCGGCGATTCTCGAGCTGTGTGTCGAAGTCGGCGGCACCATCACTGGCGAGCATGGCGTTGGCATCGAAAAAATCAATTCGATGTGCGTACAGTATTCTTCCGAAGAGCGAGAAGCATTTTTTGGCGTGAAGCGCGCTTTCGATACGGCTTTCCTACTTAATCCCGATAAGGCCATCCCCACGCTGCACCGCTGTGCCGAGTACGGCAAGATGCATGTGCGCGCCGGACAACAAAAATTTGCGGATCTTCCCCGCTTCTGACTGACATCATGGAACAGGTATTACAGGCTTTCAGGGACCGCATCGCCTCGGCGACGGCATCCGGTACGCCATTGCGCATTCGCGGCAATGGCACTAAGGACTGGTACGGTCAGCAGTTGGAAGGCGAGGTGCTCGACACCACGCCCTACAGCGGCATCGTCGCTTACGATCCCACTGAGCTGGTGATTACCGCGCGCGCGGGCACGACCTTGCGCGAGATCGGCAGGGCGCTATCCGAAAAAAATCAGATGCTGGCTTTTGAGCCGCCGCGTTTCGATGGACTGGCAACCATCGGCGGTATTGTGGCGTCTGGTCTCGCCGGCCCGCGCCGTCAGGCAGTCGGCTCCGTGCGCGACTTCGTGCTTGGCGCGGTACTGATGGATGGCAAGGGTGACGTTCTGCACTTTGGTGGACAGGTGATGAAAAATGTCGCGGGCTATGATGTCTCTCGCCTGCTGGCCGGCTCGCTGGGAACACTGGGCCTGATCCTTGAAGTATCCGTCAAAGTCTTGCCGCGGCCCGTAGCGCAAACTACGCTGCAATTCGAGATGTCGCAGCCCGAAGCCCTGAAGCAGCTGAACCTATGGGGCGGTCAGCCATTGCCGATTTCTGCTTCGTGCTGGCATCAGGAGCAGCTGACAGTGCGCCTGTCGGGCGCGCGTGCCGCCGTGGATGCCGCAGTTCAAAAAATGGGTGGCCACAAAGCGAATGACGCTGAGGCATTTTGGGATGGTTTGCGAGAGCAAAGCCATGAATTTTTCAGCGATCTTCCGAACGGCGTGTGGCGCGTGTCCGTACCAACTGTCGCCGAGCCCTTGCAAGTGCCCGGTGAAACACTGATTGAATGGGGCGGCGCCCAGCGCTGGTTGAAGACGACAGCCGAGGCCAGCGTCATCCGTGCTGCCGCAGCAAAGGCTGGCGGCCATGCCACCTTGTTCAAAGGCGGCGACAAATCGGTGGGCGTGTTCCATCCGCTGGAAGCGGCCGTCGCGCGCATTCATCGTAATCTCAAAAACACTTTCGATCCGGCCGGTATTTTCAACCGCGGCCGCATGTACCCGGATTTCTGACGATGCAAACCAACCTCGCCGATTTCATCCGCGACACGCAGGAAGGTCAGGAGGCCGACGCCATCCTGCGCAAGTGCGTGCATTGCGGCTTCTGCACTGCCACCTGCCCCACGTATCAATTGCTGGGTGACGAGCTGGATGGTCCCCGTGGTCGCATCTATCTGATCAAGCAGGTCCTCGAGGGCAAGCCCGCTACCGAGAAGACTCAGCTGCATCTGGATCGCTGCCTGACCTGCCGCAATTGCGAAAGCACTTGCCCCTCAGGCGTCAACTACGGCCGTCTGGTCGATATTGGGCGAGGTATTGTCGAGAAGCAGGTCAAGCGACCATTCGCGCAGCAACTGATTCGCACCGCATTAAGAGAAATTCTGCCGCGCAAGCAAGTATTCGAGCCAGCGATGAAACTCGGCCAGGCGGTGCGTCCCTTGTTGCCCAGGGCTCTGCAGAACAAAGTACCGGAAGCAAGGAATCCCGGGCGCTGGCCGGAGCGTGTTCATGCTCGCAAGATGCTGTTGCTTGATGGTTGCGTGCAGCCAGCCATGTCGCCCAACATCAACGCGGCTACCGCGCGCGTGCTGGATGCACTTGGCGTTCAATTGATCGTGGCACCGAGGGCAGGTTGTTGTGGCGCCATCCGCTATCACTTGAATGACCAGGACGGCGGGCTTGATGACATGCGAAGCTTATGCAGAGCGCGCCGCGAAAATTTCTGCGCTAACCAAGGATCTGTCTGAAATTCTTCCTGAATTCACGCAGCAACTGGCAGAGAAAGCCCGTGTGAAAAAACGTGTGGCGTATCACCCGCCCTGTACTTTGCAGCACGGTCAGCAGATTCGCGGCAAGGTGGAAGACTTGTTGCGGGCAGTCGGAGTCGATGTAACGCTATGCGCTGATAGTCATCTATGCTGTGGCTCGGCAGGCACCTATTCGGTATTGCAGCCTGAGCTGTCATACAAGCTCAGGGACAACAAGCTCAGCAACCTGAAGGCCACCGGTGCGGAAGAGATTGTGTCTGCGAATATCGGGTGCCTGACGCATTTGCAGTCAGGCACCGATACGAGGGTAAGTCACTGGGTGGAGCTGATTGATGGCGCGTTGTGTCGGTAAATGTACCTGCCATCGGTATTTGAATTGGGTTTGACACTAAATAAGTGTCAGTTCTGACCATCATCGCATCAAGAGACCTTCTTTTTGCTTTCCTTGTTCTTTGCATCGTAAGACCGGGTTTCTGAACTCGAGTTTGATGAGCTAGATTTTCCCGAACTCTCGGAAGATGAGCTTCCCTCGATCTTGTCGTCGGTGCTGCTGGCTGAGCTGGATTTTTCCGAGCTGCTCGAGAACGAACTTCCGTCATTTTTTTTGTTGGCGCTGCTTGAAGGAATTGTGGAAGATCTGTTTTTTTCCGTCATATTAGAGCTGCTGCTATTTGTGCCGTTGCTAGCGTTATCATCAGAGTTTTCGTCATCAGAACTTTCGATGTCTAATCTTTCATTATGAAGTAAATTATTTGCATAACGCGGATTTGCTGAGTAAGGTTTGCGATAATTTGCTGAATATCCGCTGTTGCTCTCATCTTCTTCATTCCCATCGTCGATTTTTATTGAAACGAGATTTGTTGAATCTTTTTTCTTTGGTTCGTATTTGGAAAAATTATCAGCATCATTGTTGACGTTATTGACATCCGCATTTCTGTCGAGACTCCCATCATCATTTTCCTCGTCAAGGGCTTGCTGATCAATTTTTGTAACTACATCATTTAATATAAGCGCATTTTTCTTCTCATAAGTTTCGCGGCCCCAGGTAGAATCTCGCACTGCTTTCCCTGAGGCTCCTAAGATTCGACTAATAATTGCTAAATCATCTTTCCACATGTACCCCATAAGGATGAGAGCAAAAGGCAGGAATGGAAAATTAATAATGGGAATATTTGAGAAAGATTCTGTTCCATTTTCATTTCTCCAGGACTGATCAAGCATGTACGTAAAATAGATCAGAGATATCATTTTTCCCAAGGCAGTGTGTATCGTTTGTGCCATGGTTCCTGGTGCTTCAGGATCAAGGCTATCTTCTGGCCGGGAGCGATGCATAGATGCCTTCAGCTCCCCGGGGACAACTGTGAGCGCGGATCTCTTTAGTTTTGCAATTCCTTGTTCTCGTTCAATCTTCTTGTCCAAATCAAGAAGTAAATTTTCTATTTTTTCCTTGAGTATTTTGTCGGTCATTTTCCCCGCTTCGTTTAATCGCTCACGGATGTCTTGGCGTATGCTTTGCAAATAGGTTTGTTTAGCATGCCAATAGCTGGTACTGTGACCTGGAATTTCTTTTGCATCTTTGTTCTGAGAGGTGATGAATTGGTTTGCCAGTGCGGTCAGGCTTCCGGCGACTGCGCCGGCTCCCAATCGCAATAGAAAGGGTTGCCAGCCTGGAGCACCTTTTAGTGCATCTCTTAGAAAATAATCTCTGCCCAGATATGTGGCCGTGAAACACAGAAAAGGAACGCCTCGATTGATCATGTTGTGGGCCGAGATCGCAAGAAAATGATCGGTGTCTCTTGCTAATGCCTCCCAAGCAGTAAATTTTTTTCCTTTGAAGTCTGGATTATTGGTGCTGTATTTGGCCTTGGGCTGAAGCCCTCCGGCTTGGCGGATCAAGTCTCCAAAAGCCCGCGCAATGAGACGCTGCTTTCGATACAAATTTTTCGTATCATCTGTCGTGTAAGTCGTTCTTCGGATTTGGGCGGCGAATTTTTCAGCGCCCGCTTCGCTGAAAATAGGTGCGAGAACTGCAAAAATCCAGGCCTTTTTTTGCCAGAGAGCCAGTTCCGATGCAAATCCAAATGATAAGATCTGGTTGACCGCACCACTGAAGGCAACAGCTACCCACTTTTTAAACTTCTCTCCTTTCAGTTGCTGTATCTCATGGTCAGCAATTTTCGTCATTTGTCTCATGAAGGCGTCGCTCGCATTCGTCCTGATAAAATCTTCAAGGCGTTCTCGTTTGCTTTTCTTTGAGCCTTTGTCTTGAAGCAGCGAATCAACAAATTCGGCGACTTTTTTTTCATCATCAGATAGCAGGGAAATGCCAAGCTTTGGCGTATCTTTATCTTGGATTTTCTCTCTTGTGTTGGTTTTTTTATGGCTTACTTCTGTACCATATGTATCTTTTCTCGCGCCTGACCCGGCTTTCGATTGATCCCTAAATGAATCATTGCTACTGCCCGAGCTGCTGCTCGGGGCAGAGATAAGGATGCTGCTGCTGTCGTCATCCGCACCTCGCACGGTATAGCTTCTCCGTGGTACTGTTTTTGGATAGCCTGTAGATTGACTGGTACTCATGCGAGGCTCCTATGCTAGTTGCCAATTTTTACTGAAATTATCGAACTCGGAGTTATCGCAATCGATCGGAAGAGATAGTTCACCACTCATGAATAACGTTCTCTGAAGAAATAGATTGCGGCTGATATAGCATCGTAATAAATCGGCCAATTGGTCTGCACTTAAATTTTCCGGATTAATCAAGGTGACTACGAAAGATGCGCATTGGTTTATCGGATCTACAGCAAATACTCCGGTTGTTTTGCTGCCAGTAAGAAAATTAAGCATGAGGAGTGATTCGAGGATTTTTTCTTTTAGTTCTTCTTTAATGATTCCTATCTCACACACGCAAAGAATCCGATCATTGAAAAACATCTCATCAAAAATAAACTGGATATTTATTCCTTCAATAGATAAATACCCTTCATTTGCCAGCGAATCTATGTCCCCAATTCCAAGTGCAATACAGGTATTTCGGCATAATTCACAATATGTTTCCTGATCCATCGGGTGTCTCCGCATTGTTTATCAGCAGATGTCGTGGGCTGTGCGGCAGCGAGTTGACGAGTAATTTGTCGGGTAAGTCGTGGAGTTTGTGTAACGAAGGCTTTATTAGGGTTCAATAAGTGATTGGTCGGACTGCGGTTCAAATATTGTCAGATGATCGATATCAATTTACTTACAATCGGAGTGACTAAATTATTCAGACTAAAAATGTTGCGAGATAAAAAATTTTCATTGATGGTTTTTGACGATGATCCATCCAGATTTTGGAAATAAAAAACCCGCAAATTCATTTGCGGGTGCTTGCAGGGTGTTTGAGCTGAAAATTTTGTCAGGAAGGCGCCGTGAGGATCGCTATGGTGGGATCCAAACTTTCAGGGGTGGCGGTTGGCGCATGTCGAGAATGAATCTTACCTTCTTTGTCTAAGAGGAACTTCGTGAAATTCCACTTGATCGCCTCGGTCCCCAGAATGCCTGGCGCTTCCGCCTTGAGCTTCACGAATAGTGGGTGCGCGTTGCTTCCATTGACATCGACCTTCGCAAACAGCGGAAAACTCACGCCATAATTTTTCTCGCAGAAGCTGGCGATGTCGGCCTCGCTCCCAGGCTCTTGGCCACCGAATTGGTTGCAGGGAAAGCCGAGCACTGCAAAGCCTTTGTCCTTGTATTGGCGATACAAAGCCTCCAGCCCCGCATATTGTGGTGTGAAGCCGCACTGACTGGCAGTATTTACGATCAGTAGTACTTTTCCTCGGTAAGTGGACAGGTCCGTGGTCTCGCCGGCTAGGGTGGTGACCGGAATGTCGTACAGGCTGCTCATGGGTTCTCCTTGGGGGTCATGGGTAGGGCCAGTCTTCGGCCAGTCAGTCAGCACTATCTGACGATAGGCGATAATGCCGGATCATGACGATTTCTGCACATCTTGCCCAGGTCAGAGAAGGCATCGCTTTAGCTGCGCGTGCGGCGGGACGCGAGCCCGATTCGGTCTGTCTGCTTGCGGTGTCCAAAACGTTTGGCCCGGAAGCAGTGATCGAAGCGGCGGATGCCGGTCAGCGCGATTTCGGCGAAAACTATGTTCAGGAAGCGTTAGACAAGATCGCGGCGGTAAAGGCTCGGCGAGCAGATCTCGATCTGATCTGGCATTTCATCGGGCCTCTCCAGAGCAACAAGACCCGCTTGGTGGCGGAACAAGTTGACTGGGTGCATTCAGTCGACCGCATAAAGATAGCGCAGCGGCTTTCCGACCAGCGTCCCACAAACCTCCCGCCGCTGAACATTTGTCTCCAAGTGAATGTCAGTGGCGAGGCAAGCAAAAGCGGTGTAGCACCCGGAGAATTACAGACTCTGGCAGCAGCTTTGCTGAGCCTGCCACGCCTCCGTCTGCGTGGATTGATGGCGATTCCTGAGCCAGAAGCTGATCCCGTCTTGCAGCGTCGGCCATTCGCTCTGCTTCGAGATCTGCAGAGGCAGCTGAGTGCCGCCGGTATTCTCACCGATACGCTCTCCATGGGAATGTCGTCCGACATGGCCGCAGCGATCGCCGAGGGAGCGACGATCGTGCGTATTGGCACTGCGATTTTTGGACAGCGAGACTATGAAAAATAAGCTGAAGATCTGTTTTATTGGCGGCGGTAATATGGCGCAGGCACTGATCGGAGGCCTCGCGGATAAGTTGACCGCGGCCTCGGATATCCATGTGGTCGACGTCAACCCGCAAGCTCTTGAACTACTGTCGCAACGGTTTGGCGTAAAAGCTTCAGCCAGTACGGATCATGTTGTTGAAACTGCGGATGTTGTGGTGCTGGCAGTCAAGCCGCAGCAAATGCGCGAGGTGGTTCACAGCATCGCCTCTCAAATCAAAGGCCAGCTGGTGCTATCGATTGCCGCTGGCATACGTGCGGCCGACTTGTCGCGCTGGCTGGGCGGGCACATGGCGATCGTTCGTACCATGCCGAACACACCTGCGCTGGTGGGCAAGGGCATCACAGGCATGGTGGCGCTTGCCGGCGTGTCGTCGCAGCAGAAAGAAACTGCTGACGCCATCCTGCGTGCCGTAGGCGAAACAGTATGGCTCGACCAGGAGCAGCAAATCGATGCGGTAACGGCAATCTCCGGCAGTGGCCCCGCCTATGTGTTTTATTTTCTGGAGGCGATGGAACAGGCAGCTGTTGAGCTCGGACTCTCTGCAGAGCAGGGCCGGGCGCTGGCTGAGGCGACGTTTGTCGGTGCATCCGCACTGGCGTCACAATCGGATGAGCCGCTGTCTGTGCTGCGCGATCGTGTGACATCCAAGGGCGGCACGACCTATGCTGCGCTGACGAGTATGGAGACCGCCGGTGTAAGGCAATCGATTGTAAAGGCGCTGCACGCAGCGGCGGCACGTGGCGCAGAACTTGGGGACGAGTTCGGCGCGGATTGAGCCGGAGACCTTAGAGGATATCCAGACCAGTGTTCGTGGCGCGGAAATCCTGGGTCTGTGCGGCACGTCCAGTCAGTTTCAACGCGAGTCGCAGATCATTCACCGAATCTGCGTGGCGTAATGCTTCCTCATGAGAGATCTTGTTGTCCTCGACCAGATCGAACAGTGCCTGATCAAAGGTCTGCATACCCAGTTCGCGTGATTTCTTCATCACTTCCTTGATTTGATGCACATCACCTTTGAAAATCAGATCAGAGACGAGTGGCGAGTTCAGCAGGATCTCAACGGCCGCGCAGCGTCCCGAGCCTGACTTGCGTGGTATCAGTCGTTGTGAGATCAGTGCCTTGAGGTTCAGTGACAAGTCCATCAGGACCTGTGCGCGTTTTTCCTCAGGGAAGACAGCGCGACCTGCCAGTCTGCAGTATCGGTACCTACCTCGCGTTGGGTGACAATACAGTTGATATGAGGATGAACGAATTCGACCGGATCTTCTATCGTGATGATGTGGCCATGGCTATTTGCATTACGATGTCCGATCATGGCAGCCAGTGTCGTTGATTTACCCGAGCCGGTGGCACCGACCATGATGACCAGTCCGCGCTTGTTCATCACGATCTCTTTCAGTTGCAAAGGCACGTCCAGTTTGTCGAGGTCAGGAATATCAGTATTGATAGTTCGTATCACCATGCCAGCTTTTGCCTGCTGAATGAAAGCCGAGACACGGAAGCGTCCTATCCCTTCGATACTGATCGCAAAATTGCACTCTCGCATCGTGATGAACTCATCGCGCTGTCGGTCATTCATCAGCGATTGGACAAGTGCCAGACTCTCTTCGGCAGAGAGTGGTGTTCTGGTGACTGGTGTCATCGCGCCGTTCAGCTTGATCGCCGGCCCGAAGCCCGCGGTGATGAATAAATCCGATCCACCTTGTTTTTTCATCAGCACCAGTAAATGGTGCATTAGCTGGCCGGGATGGGTAATCTCCATGACTTCAGCCCGCAAAGTTTTCTGGCATTTTTGCGGCGGCGCGTGCTGCTGCCGGCGTGATGCGCTGGCGTCGCACCAGCTCGGTCAGACAGGCATCCAGCGTTTGCATGCCTAGCGCTCCACTAGTCTGGATCGCAGAGTACATTTGCGCGACCTTACCCTCACGGATCAGGTTGCGTATCGCCGGTGTGCCGAGCATGATTTCGTGCGCAGCGACGCGGCCATTTCCCTCGCGATTCTTGATCAGGGTCTGTGAGATCACCGCCTGTAAAGATTCGGATAGCATCGCGCGCACCATGTCTTTCTCTTCGCCGGGGAAGACATCGATAATGCGGTCCACCGTTTTTGCGGCAGACACCGTGTGTAGTGTGCCGAATACCAGATGGCCTGTTTCGGCGGCAGTGAGTGCCAACCGTATGGTTTCTAGATCGCGCAACTCGCCAACCAATACCACATCGGGATCTTCCCGCAGCGCCGAGCGCAGCGCAGCGGCAAAAGAATGTGTGTGTGGGCCGACTTCGCGTTGGTTGATCAGTCCTTTTTTTGATTCATGCACGAATTCGATAGGATCTTCGATGGTCAGGATGTGCGCATATTCATTCTCGTTCACATGATTGACCATCGCTGCCAGCGTGGTCGACTTGCCCGAGCCAGTCGGACCGGTCACGAGCACCAGTCCACGCGGCTTGAGCGACAGTTCGGCGAAGATCCTGGGTACTCCCAGTGCTTCCAGCGACAGAATGGTCGAGGGGATAGTTCGCATCACCGCAGCGGCTCCCCGGTCCTGATGGAAGGCATTCACGCGAAATCGGGCAATGCCCGGTAATTCGAAGGAAAAATCCACCTCCAATGACTCTTCATAGCGCTTGCGCAAGCTATCATTCATCACTTCGTAAATCATCGTGTGAACTTCTTTGTGCGACATCGGCGGTAGATTGATGCGACGAACATCACCATGAACGCGAATCATCGGCGGTAGTCCTGCAGACAAATGCAGGTCAGAAGCCTTGTTTTGCACAGAGAAAGCCAGAAGCTCAGTGATATCCATAAACGGTGCATAGAAATAAACGACCACGCAGAAAAGTGCGCGACACGATTATCTGTGGCGAAGTAAACGGATAACAAGCCGGGAAAAAAGAATTGCGTGCCGTTGTTGTTGATATGCGGCGAGCTGGCGGAAAAAGAGGTCTCAGGCCAAGCGGATTAACCGAGAGCGATGCCGGTGAACACGGCAGCTCCCAGCCAGTTGTTATGCCTGAATGCCGCAAAACATTGCATTCGATCGCGATCGCGGATCAGGACCCAGTGATAGACCGCGATACCGGCAGCTACCAGCATTCCCGGTAGGAAGCCATGGCTCAAGCCGTGGCGCAGACCGATAGCGGTAATGAGCGCCAGACTGATGGCGTAGCAGAGCATGACTGCTAGTACATCATGACGACCAAAAGTAATAGCCGATGTGCGTAGGCCGATTTTCAGATCGTCATCACGGTCAACCATCGCGTATTCAGTGTCATAGGCCAACGCCCAAAAAATATTCGCCAGTAGCAGCATCCAGGCTTCAGCGGGTACCTGATCCTGCACGGCCGCATAGGCCATCGGAATGCCGAACCCAAATGCAATGCCGAGATAAGCCTGGGGCAGCGCGAAGAAGCGCTTGAAGTAGGGATAGCTTCCTGCGACCAGTACAGCCAGAACCGAAAGCTGCTTGGTCAGAAGGTTTAGTGGCAGTATCAGCAAGAATGAGAGCAATGCCAGCACGACAGCTACCGCGACCGCTTCCCATGCGTGAATTTGACCCGAGGTCAGCGGACGGTCAGCAGTACGTTTGACATGGCGATCGAAATCCTTGTCGGCAAAATCATTCATCGCGCAGCCGGCAGATCGCATCAGCACCGTACCTAGCGTGAAGATCAGCACCAGCAGAGGATCGGGCTGGCCGTTAGATGCCAGCCACAGCGCGGACAGCGTCGGCCAAAGCAGCAGCAGGCTGCCAATGGGCTTGTCGAGCCTTACCAAGCGTGCATACAGAATCAATCGGTGAGGCGAGATGTCGGCAGGGGCATCCATGCGCAGTCAAGAGAAGAAAATAGGTACGACCGATGCCGCATTGTAGTTGCAGACAGAGGTAATCAGGTTACTGATCTGGAGACGTCAATTGATCAGCCCTCGGCAGTTATCGCGTCTGGGAGCATATGCACCCCGTTCAACCTACAAGATAACACCGCCTGACGAACGGCCTCGAGCGCTCCGGCGCGTGTGAAGCTTTTGCGCCATGCGATCACGACTCGGCGCGAAGGCTGTGGATCATCGAAAGGCAGATAGCGCAGCATGCTGTCGGAACCCGATGCAGAGGGCACGGAGGCCTGAGGAAGCACAGTGATACCAATGCCGGAGGCGACCATGTGTCGTATAGTCTCCAGCGAAGAACCCTCGAAGGTGCGCGCGATGCCGCCGCCGCTGGTCGAGAAGCGCGACATCTCCGGGCAGACTTCCAGTACCTGATCACGGAAGCAGTGGCCAGCACCCAGCAGCAGCATGGTCTCGCTCTTGAGTTCTTCGGCGCTGATTTTTTTGCGATCTGCCCAATGATGATGACGCGGAAGCGCGACCATGAAGGGCTCATCATACAGCGGCCGCACCATCAACCCTTGTTCATTAAACGGTAGTGCCATGATCGCTGCGTCCAATTCGCCGGCGCGCAGCATTTCGATCAGCCTGACCGTGAAATTCTCTTGCAGTACCAAGGGCATTTGCGGCACGCGCTCGATCAGCGTGGGTATCAGCTGGGGCAGCAGATAGGGTGCAATCGTGTAGATCACGCCAACACGCAGCGGACCGACCAGCGGATCCTTGTTTTGTGTGGCGATGTTCTTGATAAAGGCTGTTTGCTCGAGCACGTGTTCGGCCTGAGCGATGATTTGCGCGCCGATCGGCGTGACTGAAATTTCCGAACCGCCGCGCTCGAAGATGGCGACGCCCAACTCATCTTCAAGTTTTTTGATTGCGACTGACAGCGTAGGTTGCGCGACGAAGCAAGCTTCGGCTGCGCGCCCGAAATGCTTTTCGCGTGCGACTGCCACAATGTATTTCAGTTCTGTCAAGGTCATGTGGTTAAGTGTCGCACAGATGACGGACCCAAGTGAATCGTCTAGCGACGATCAAACGCGTAAATAGTCTTCCTTCGCGCCCAGCCAGCGCGCGAGATGCGTATCGGCGATGTCCGGAGCCTCGGTCAGCAGCTGTTGCGAAAGGTCACGCGCCTTCTCGACGAGCCACTGATCTCTTTCAAGATCGGCAAATCGCAGCATTGCCTGCCCGGACTGGCGAGCACCAAGGAATTCGCCGGGGCCGCGTATCTCCAGATCGCGCCGGGCGATCTCGAAGCCATCGGCGGTCTCACGCATGATCGTCAGCCGCTCCTTGGCCACAGGACCGAGCGGTCCTTGGTACATTAGCAGACAGACACTGGCCGCCGATCCGCGCCCGACGCGGCCGCGAAGCTGATGCAGCTGTGACAGACCGAAGCGCTCGGCATGCTCGATCACCATCAGCGAGGCATTCGGTACATCAACGCCGACCTCGATGACTGTGGTTGCGACTAGCAATTGAAGTTCGCCACGCACAAAGGCATCCATCACCTGCTGCTTGTCCGCAGGCTTGAGTCGTCCATGTACCAGACCGACTCTCAGGTCGGGCAGCGCTGCTGAGAGTAACTCGTAGGTTTCCGTCGCTGTCTGCAATTGCAAAGCCTCGGATTCTTCGATCAGCGGGCATACCCAATAGACCTGACGCCCTTCGAGTGCGGCCGCGTGCACGCGCTCTATGACCTCATCGCGTCGATCCTGACTGACCAGCCGCGTCACCACCGGCGTTCTTCCTGGGGGCAGCTCATTGATCACTGACACTTCCAGATCCGCAAAATACGTCATTGCCAGTGTGCGTGGTATGGGTGTGGCCGACATCATCAGCTGATGCGGCACGCTGCCCACGCCCTTATTGCGTAAAGTCAGGCGCTGCGCGACGCCAAAGCGGTGCTGCTCGTCAACGATCACTAGTCCCAGCTCGGCGAATTCGACGTCCTGCTGTATCAGCGCATGGGTGCCGATGATCAGCCGGGCGTCGCCGGATTCGATGCGGGCGCGTGCTTCTTCTTTCTCGCGTTTTTTCAGGCTGCCGGTCAGCCACGCAACCGTAACACCCAGCGGCTCCATCCACGCGGCGATTTTGCGGAAGTGCTGCTCCGCGAGGATTTCAGTCGGCGCCATCAGAGCGGCCTGATAGCCGCAGTCGATGGCCTGTGCTGCCGCCAGTGCGGCAACGATCGTTTTGCCGCTGCCGACGTCGCCTTGCAGCAGACGCTGCATGGGAAATGAGGCTTTCAAGTCAGCCCGTATCTCATCGAGCACGCGTCGCTGTGCGCCAGTGAGTGAAAAAGGCAAGGCGTTGATCAATGCAGCCGTGAGCGCCCCGGCTTGCGCCAGCACGGGCGCGCCTTGCTGGCGGCGCGCGGCTTGTGCTCGTTTCATCGATAATTGTTGTGCGAGCAGTTCATCAAATTTCACGCGTATCCATGCGGGATGGGTACGCTCTGCCAGCGCGTATTCATCGACATCCGGCGGCGGATTGTGCAGCAGGCGGACCGCAGGTTCGAAAGGCATCAGCTTCAGCGATTCGCGCACGCTGTCCGGCAAGCTGTCGTCCCAGGCGATGCGGGTCATGGCATTTGCAATTGCCTTGCGTAGTAATGCCTGCGACAGACCCTCTCCGCTCGGGTAGACCGGGGTAAGCGCATCCGGCAATGGGGCGCCTGCTTCAATGCTTTTCACGGCTGGGTGCACCATCTCATCGCCAAAGAATCCATGGCGCAGCTCACCGCGTACGCGCAGCCGCTTGCCGGTTGCCATTTGAGTGACCTGGCTGCCGTAGAAATTCAGGAAGCGCATCGTCAGCAGGCCGGTGCCATCGCTGAGCTTGACCACCAACTGGCGGCGCGGACGGTATTGCACATCGCAGTCACTGACTACGCCCTCGACCTGAACGACCAGCCCGGGTTTCATTGAAGCTTCCTGTAGGGTCAGCAGTTGAGTCTCATCCTCGTAGCGTATCGGCAGGTGCAATACCAGCGCCATGTCGGTTGACAGACCCAGCCGCGCCAGTTTGTCGCTGGTGCGCAGGCTTTTCTGGGGCGAAGATTTTTTTCGGGAAGCGGGCATGGCGGGCTGAGATGGCTGGCGCGACGTAGAATACCGGCTTTTACCGCCAGCACGCCAGCGTACTTGCGCGGGCGAGCGATCGCAACGGAGCCCATGCTCCAACCTGCCGTCCACTCATGTACTCACTCTCCGATTTTGATTTTGATTTGCCGCCCGAGCTGATCGCACAGGTCCCGCTGCAAGAGCGCAGTGCTTCTAGGTTGCTGGAGGTCGCTTCCGATGGCTTGCGTGACCGGGTATTCACCGACATTATGGAATTGCTCAAGCCCGGTGATGTCATGGTGTTCAATGACACACGGGTACTGAATGCACGGTTTTTCGGTGTGAAAGACACCGGTGGCAGAGTCGAGGTGCTGGTCGAGCGTGTACTCGATACCTCGACGGTACTGGCGCAGGTACGTGCCTCCAAATCGCCACCGCGCGGAACACTAATCCGGCTAGCCGATGCCTTTGATGTGACTGTGGGCGAGCGTGTAGGTGAATTCTTTACGCTGCATTTTCCCGGCGATGCGATTGCGCTGATTGAGGCTTATGGCAGGCTGCCACTGCCGCCATACATTGCGCACGAAGCCGGCGAGCAGGATGAGCGCCGTTATCAGACGGTATTCGCGCGTTCGCCTGGTGCGGTCGCCGCGCCAACAGCCGGGCTGCATTTCGATCAGCCTTTGCTGGACAAACTACAGGCCAAGGGAATTCGTCTTGCGTGGTTGACGCTGCATGTCGGCGCCGGAACTTTCCAGCCGGTGCGCACTGAAAACATCGCCGAGCACAAGATGCATAGCGAATGGTTCCATGTGCCGGTAGAGACGGCAGCGCTGGTTCGTGAAGCTCAGCGCAGCGGCCATGATGTCATTGCCGTCGGTACCACGAGCATGCGAGCGTTGGAATCTGCGTCGCAGACCGGCAAATTGCAGGAAGGTAGTGGCGACACGCAAATATTCATCACGCCGGGTTATCAGTTCAAGACTGTAACGCGGCTGATCACAAATTTTCACTTGCCGAAGTCAACATTGATGATGCTCGTGTCAGCCTTCGCCGGCTATGAACGCATACGTAACGCCTATGCACATGCAATCGCACAGCGCTACCGATTTTTCAGCTATGGCGATGCGATGCTGCTGAATATTGATCCGCTCTGGATGGAGCAACGATGAAATACTCCTTGCTGAAAACTGATGGGCTCGCGCGACGCGGTCAGCTTGAGCTTGCGCATGGTTCGATACAGACGCCGATCTTTATGCCGGTCGGGACATACGGCTCAGTCAAAGCGATGTCGCCGCTGGAGTTGGAAAAGATCGGCGCACAGATCATTCTGGGCAACACGTTCCATCTGTGGCTGCGTCCCGGACTGGATATCGTCCGTCAATTCGGCGGTTTGCATCGTTTTATTGGGTGGAACAAGCCGATACTGACTGATTCCGGCGGCTTTCAAGTGTTCTCGCTGGGAGAGATGCGCAAGATCACTGAGGAGGGCGTTACATTCGCATCACCGATCAATGGTGACCGTCTGTTCCTGTCGCCCGAGATTTCGATGCAGATTCAGCGTGTGTTGAACTCTGACATTGTGATGCAATTCGACGAGTGTACGCCGTATGAGATTGATGATCGTCCTGCCACCCATGGGGAAGCTGAACGTTCGATGCGCATGTCGCTGCGCTGGGCGAAACGATCTATTGACGAATTCCATCGCGAATCGAATCCGAATGCGCTTTTCGGCATCGTGCAGGGTGGCATGTTCGAGGATTTGCGGGATGAGTCGCTTGCTGGTCTGAATGAACTAAATTTTCATGGCATGGCCATCGGTGGATTGTCAGTCGGCGAGCCCAAGGAGGACATGCAGCGTATCCTGGCACACACGGCGCCGCGGCTACCCGCCGACAAGCCACGTTACCTGATGGGCGTGGGTACGCCAGAAGATCTGGTAGATGGCGTGGCGAGTGGCATCGATATGTTCGATTGTGTGATGCCAACACGTAATGCTCGTAATGGCTGGTTGTTCACGCGTTATGGCGATGTAAAAATCAAAAATGCGCGCCATAAAACCGAAGATAAACCGCTGGATGAAAGCTGCGCTTGTTACACCTGCCAGAATTTTTCACGTGCCTATTTGCATCATTTGCATCGATGTGGCGAGATACTGGGTGCGCAACTGAATACGATCCATAACCTTCATTATTATCTGCAATTGATGCAAGAGATGCGCGCTGCAATTGAAGCCAGATCCTTTTCCGCATTCAAAATTCGGTTTCATGACGATCGAGCGCAGCAGACATGATGACCAGCAGCTTTATCGTAACGTTCCATGATGCCATCTCAAGCCAGAGAAACTAGCTGTTACTGTCGGCAGAAAAACTTCTTTGCGCACTGGCGTGACTGGCAAAATCCAGCAGGCGCCTGATCCGAGGCTTGGCAGGCACCCGGCCCGGTTGCCGGAGGACTGATCGCTATGTCCCTCGTTCCGGGTGGCCGCGCTGCCAGGGCGCCTGAAGTGGCACTGAGCGCTAGAGTGATAGAATGCTGCGTCCTTAAGCAACCGATCCGGAGTACTCAATGTTCATTTCCAACGCCTATGCGCAGGCAGCGGGACCCGCAGGCGCGGGCGGCGGCCTGATGAGCTTCTTGCCCATCATTCTGATGTTCGTGGTTTTGTATTTTTTGATGATCCGGCCTCAGATGAAGCGACAGAAGGAACAGAAAGCGATGATTGATGCGCTGGCCAAAGGCGACGAGGTAGTCACTGCCGGCGGCCTGGTCGGTAAGGTGAACAAGGTGGGTGATGCCTACATTCATCTTGATGTAGCCAACGGCACTGAGATCATTATGCAGAAAGCCGCGGTGACCATGCTGCTCCCGAAGGGTACGGTCAAGGACCTCTGAGCACTGTCTGCCCAACCTGTCCGGCCCCTTGTGCCGGACATTTCTTTTTCGAGGCGTGATGCGATGAATCGCTACCCACTCTGGAAATATGTGATGATCGCGCTGGTACTGATGCTTGGCGTGATCTACACCATACCGAATTTCTTTGGCGAGTCGCCAGCTGTACAGATCAGCAGCGCGAAGGTGACCGTCAAGCTGGGCCCGCAATCAGTTGCAATGGCTACTGACGCTCTGAACAAGGCCGGTGTACAAGTCGAGAACGTCTTCTACGAAGACCTGGGTAACAACGGTACGGTGCGCGCACGTTTCGCTAACACGGACCTGCAATTCAAGGCCAAGACTGTGCTCGAGCAGGCGCTGAATCGCGATCCATCGGATCCCAGCTATCTGGTGGCATTCAACCTGCTGCCGAATACGCCAGCATGGCTGCAGAGCCTGCATGCATTGCCGATGTATCTGGGTCTTGATTTGCGCGGTGGCGTCCATTTCCTGATGCAGGTCGATACCCGCGCAGTGATTACCAAGCGCACGCAGGGTATACAAACGGGTATGCGTACGCTGCTAGTCGAAAAGCGTGTTCGCTTTGCTGGTATCTCACGTGATGGTGATGCCATCGATATCCGTTTTCGTGATCAGGAAACTCGCGAGGCGGCGCGCAATACCTTGCTTTCCGAAATGCCTGACCTGATGCTGGCCGATGGGGCGGATGCCGAAGGGCTGAAACTGCGCGCTACGCTCAGCCCGTCGGCATTGAAGCGTACGCTCGAAGAAGCGGTGCAGCAGAACATCTCGACGCTCTCCAAGCGCGTTAACGAACTAGGTGTGGCCGAGCCCGTGATTCAGCGCCAGGGCGCAGACCGTATCGTTGTGCAATTGCCAGGTGTACAGGATGTGTCGCGAGCGAAAGACATCATCGGACGCACAGCCACGTTAGAAGTGCGGATGGTCGATGAATCTGTGCGCCGGGGCACGGAGGACAGTGCCGCTGTGCCGCTGGGTTCCGAGCTCTTCAAAGTGGGCAAGGGTACTCCGGTCATCTTGTACAAAGATCCGGTGATCACAGGGGACTACATCTCGAATGCGGGTGCCAGCTTTGACCAAAACCAGCAGCCTGCCGTCAGCATTGACCTCAATGGCGATGGCGGGCGCAAGATGCGTGAAGCCACCCGTAGCAAGATCGGCAAGCTGATGGCAATTGTGTTGTTTGAAAAAGGCAAGGGCGAAGTATTGACCGTTGCCACCATCCGCGACGAGCTGGGTTCGCGCTTCCAGATAACGGGCATGGAATCGCCGACTGCGGCCACCGATCTTGCGCTGCTGCTGCGTGCTGGGTCCTTGGCAGCGCCGATGGAGATCATTGAAGAGCGCACGATAGGTCCGCAACTGGGTGCAGAGAATATCGCCAAAGGCTTCAATTCGACGCTCTATGGTTTCGCCGCAATCGCTGCATTCATGGTGATCTACTATTTGCTGTTCGGCGCATTCAGCGTGATCGCGCTAGCCGTCAATGTGATGCTGCTGATCGCCGTTCTCTCACTGTTGCAGGCAACGCTGACACTTCCGGGCATAGCCGCGATTGCACTGACTCTGGGTATGGCGATTGATGCCAACGTGCTGATCAATGAGCGAGTCCGTGAGGAGCTTCGTCTGGGGAACACGCCGCAGGCGGCAATCGCCGCCGGTTTTGAGCGCGCGTGGGCGACGATTCTTGACTCTAACGTAACGACACTAATTGCCGGCCTGGCGCTGCTGATATTTGGTTCCGGCCCGATTCGTGGTTTTGCGGTTGTGCACTGCTTGGGCATCTTGACGTCGATGTTCTCGGCGGTGGTAGTGGCGCGTGCGCTAACCAATCTTTGGTACGGCCGCCGCAAGAAACTCAACAGCGTCTCCATTGGGCAAGTATGGAAGCCTGAGGGCTAGTTCAAGCATCAAGAGGCAGATTATGGAATTTTTCCGCATCAAAAAAGACATTCCCTTCATGCGGCATGCGCTGGTGTTTAATGCCATCTCGGCGCTGACCTTCGTTGCGGCAGTTTTTTTCCTGCTCGCCAAGGGCTTGCACCTGTCGATCGAATTCACCGGTGGTACGGTGATGGAGGTGGCATATACCAAGCCAGCGGATCTCGAAGGCATACGTAATGTAGTCAATCGCCTGGGTTATACCGATAGCCAGGTGCAAAGCTTTGGTACTGCGCAGGATGTGCTGATCCGGCTGCCGGTCCAAAAAGGTAGCAACAGCGCGCAGATCAGTACACAGGTGATTGATGCGCTGAAGGCTCAAGATGCAACGGTGGGCCTGAAGCGTGTGGAATTCGTTGGCCCGCAGGTTGGTGAAGAACTTGCTCATGACGGACTCACTGCGCTGGCTTTTGTGGTGGTCGGCATCATGATTTATCTGGCGTTTCGTTTCGAATGGAAATTCGCCGTCGCAGCGATCATCGCGAACTTACATGACGTAGTGATTATCCTCGGCTTCTTTGCATTCTTTCAGTGGGAATTTTCGCTGACCGTGCTGGCGGCGGTACTGGCGGTGCTGGGATATTCAGTCAATGAATCTGTCGTTGTATTCGATCGTGTGCGCGAGACTTTTCGCGATCGTCGTTTCGGTAAGCTAGAGACGCCCGATGTATTAAATCATGCAATCACCAGCACTATCTCGCGTACCATCATCACCCATGGATGCACGCAGTTGATGGTATTGTCCATGTTGCTGTTCGGCGGTCCGACCTTGCATCACTTTGCTGTGGCGCTGACCATCGGTATTCTGTTCGGCATCTATTCTTCGGTATTTGTTGCAGCCGCGGTCGCGATGTGGCTCGGTGTGAAGCGTGAAGACCTGATCAAGCCGGTAAAGCCCAAGGATGAGACAGATGGTGCCGTAGTTTGAACAATAGAGAATTTTTCTCTTTATCCTCGGTGGCAACTTTTTAATTAGCTGATTAGTGGTGCGATGTTTGAAAAGAGTCTGAGTCGTTGATCAGGCTCTTTTTTATTTACTGATTTTAGTGTTCAGTAATCGATCATTCTTTGTCATCGATTGACATGGATGCGACATCCTTGCAGGCATTAGGCTCAATACATCGAAGTAATCTTCTTGTCCGCACTTGGATCGTAACCATCGTCCACAATTCAGTCATCCTTCGCGCATCTGCAACAGGTGGAGCGCGCCGTGTCGGATGACTACGACAGTCCATGGAAAGAGGCGATCGAGCGGTATTT
>RGFZ01000241.1 GCA_010024875.1 Oxalobacteraceae bacterium
GATGGCTCGGACGATCTCTCGGTGACGATAAGCAATGGCAACCGGCTGGAGATCAGCTCGGCCAAACCGGGTCGCAAGCTATTGGCACCAGCGCTCTCGAACCAGACAGTCATCAATCTGAATACCGGCGCCCTGGCCGGCACACCTGCTGGCAATTCGATTAGCGGGGCAAGCTTTGGAACAACACCATCGCGCAATGATTTTTCAGCCTTTGACGTCAGTATTGGCGGCAAGGCGTTTTCTATTATTCCGAACCCGGCTGCCCCTACCCTGACATCGCTGGCCGAAAATATACAGAACCAGTTGCGCATCATCGATAACTCCACCGATATCACGGTCAGCGTGAGTGCCGATGGCACGCTGCAGCTGAACTCAGCAGGCAACCGGAGCATCACCGGTGCACGACTGACGCCGAAGACTTACGGCGACACGCCGGAGGGTATCGTCGCGGCGATCAACTCATCACAGCGCGGCTACAAGGCGCAACTGGTCAACGATGGCAGCGCCCGTCCGTTCAAGATCATGATCACCGGCGAATCGGGATCCACCGAAAGCTTCACGTTATCCACGACCAGCAGCACGCCGCTGAGCTTTTCAAATGTCACCAGTGCTGCCGATGCGATCGTCAGCGTCGATGGCATCAGCTACACGCGCAAAACGAATACCGTGACCGATGTGGTGCCCGGCGTCACGCTGGACCTCAAATCCACCACGCTGAGCGCCGCTAGTGTCATGGTCAGCCGAGACAACACGGCGATCACGACCAAATTGAGCGAGCTGGTGGTCGCCTATAATGATTTCAACAACATCATTACCGAAACCACCAACCCAAAGTCAACTCTGGAAACGTATGGCGCGACTCTGGTTGGTGACAACACGGTGCGCATGGTCAGGCAACAGGTGCGCCAAGTCATACTGGGCGCATCCAGCACAGCGGGCACCTCGATCAAGAATCTCAGCCAGCTGGGCCTGTCCATCGACCTCAAGGGTGTGATGACCCTCGACACGACCAAGGCCGAGGCTGC
>RGFZ01000242.1 GCA_010024875.1 Oxalobacteraceae bacterium
GCCGCAGTGAGCTTGAGTGACAGTCCGCTCGGGGCGCTAGGGTCTGCGGTCACCCGCTCGGCAACCAGCAGCGCATCTTCCACCAGGACACGATCGAACGCGCGCTGCACGAAGTGGGCAGCCACCCAGACAATTCCAAAGCTCGCGATGATCCAGCCACTGATCAGCACGGTGACCATATGCAGCACCAGTCGCCGGCCGAGTGTGGGGTGCTTACCGGCGCTGCTCACTCGCCCTCGCGAACCAGGGAATAACCAAGCCCGCGCAGGGTTCGGATTCCGACACCGCTGCCCGCAAGCTTCTTGCGAAGTCGCGATATGAACGCCTCGAGCGCATTCGGCGCCAGCAGATCATCCAGATCGGAGAGTTTGTCCGCCAGATCCGATTTACTCACCACCCGCCCAACAGGACTCATCAACTCCCAGAGCACCTGAAACTCACGCGAGGGCAACGAAAGTTCTTCGCCCGAAATCATGAAACACCGTCTCTGGCGGTCGAGGGTGAGCGCCCCAACCGATTGAACATCACGAACAGAAATGGCATTCAATGAAACCTTTTTCGGCGAAACACTGAATTGTGCCGTGGAAGACGTGCGCAATGCACCCCCATCAAACCGAGAACGCAATGGATAAACCACCAAGGATAACTGCTGATACAAACCTGCACGGTTATTACCTCTCAACTTCGACTCAACATCTTGCGTTACGTCTGAACCCACATATCCACCCAAGGCCAATTTCCCCATCATCGAAAAGGGCAACACATTTGAACCACTATTAAAATTATACCGAAACAATTCCCCAACGGGATTGGATTTGGGCATATTCGGCGTCACCTCACGCGGCGCCGGTTTCATTCCCCTTTCATCAATCGCAGACGCCTCCAACCCAGACGACCAACCCAGTATCAACAACGCAACAATTCCCAATCGCCTCATCCTATTTGCCCATTTTAACTTCATACTCAAAGTCTACCACCGTAGAAACTGAAATTGAACTCACATCGTAAATCTTCTGCAT
>RGFZ01000243.1 GCA_010024875.1 Oxalobacteraceae bacterium
ACGACCCCGTACCTGCGCCCGTAAGCGATACCGGAATGGATCGCCCATCCGGCAGCGGCACATAAGCTTCAGGCCGGGATCCTTCCCCAAAGAGCGCCAGCTGTGGTGAGGTGGCAATACCGCCGGAGGCATACACGCGCAGCGGCACCGGGCCACTAGCTGTCATGACGCCACCTCCAGCGAACGGAAACATCGAGCCGATTGCCTTGGCAAGCGGTCCGGTGATGGCGCTTTGAATCTGTATGCGAATCAAATCCTGGATGATGGATTGGGCAAGGTTTCTGAAGCTGAGTTTGCCCGTCATCACAAATTGTGTGAGCGCGTCAGTCATTCCGGTAAACGCACTGCGGGTTGCGTTTTCCATCTGTCGCCCTACCTGGGAAGCTTCTTCGGCGACATCGTTTAAGGCCTTGCCGATTCCTGCTGACGGATCAGAGAGTTCCCGGGCACGCTGGGCTAGCTGCTCTGAAGCAGTGGCTGCTCGTTGCGCCGCTTCAGCGATACTTTTGAAGGTATCGGCGAATTTTTCATTACCCGGGGAGGCTAGAGCAATCTCCTCCGCTTGAGCGGCTAGTTTCGATAATTCCTCTGCGCTGCGTCGGCGAGCTTCAGACAGCAAGCCTAAGGACGCCACCTCAGAGATTGCCCGGGATTCGCGCTGGGTCTTGATCTGCTCTTCCACCGAGGCCAATTCCATCTGGCCACGTTGTGCTTGTTCTTGCAGGTCTTTAAGGGTTTCTGTGGGTTGGCGAATCAATCGCTCGACATTGGATTGCTGAGCATCGCGCTCGAGGGTCGCCCGCTTTTTGGTGATCTCGGATAATTTATCTTCGTATTTCAGCTTGTCCTGCAGCGTCTTAGCGTCTTTGCGCAAGGCGACTTCTAGCAAGAGCTCCTGCTCAGCGTACAGGGCGCCGATCTTGTTCACGAAATCTTGTTGGGCTGCCACTCGCGCTTGACTGGCTTCTTTAAAACTGAGGTAGCCTGCATTCTCATACAAGTCGATTAAGCGCTGGCGA
>RGFZ01000026.1 GCA_010024875.1 Oxalobacteraceae bacterium
GGGATCCCCGCGAACTTCATCGAGTTCGCATCATTCCGATACAGCAGCGGCTTCTGTTCCACCGGGCGCTGCCTTCCCTGCAGCACAATCTTCTTCACTTCGTCATGGAACTCGGATTTGCCGCAGACCGGATCGGCCGCTGCCGAATCGCCGGTCAGTGCGTACGCCTGACAACGGCAACCCCCGAAATCCTTCTCTTTCTCTGAGCAGGAACGGCAAGGTTCTTTCATCCACTCGAAGCCACGGAAGGCATTGAACGCATCGCTCCGGTACCAGATGTCGTCGAGCGACTGCTCTGTCACATTCGGGAAAGTCAGTCCCGGCAAGGTCTTCGCTGCGTGGCAGGGCAAGGCGGAGCCATCAGCCGCGACAGCAAGGAACACCGAGCCCCAGCCGTTCATGCAGGCCTTGGGCTTGTTCTCGAAATAATCTGGCACCACGAACAACAAACGAATCTTGTTACCCAGCTTGGCGCGGTATTCATTGACGACTGCCTCGGCACGCTCCAGCTGCTCGCGGGTTGGCATCAGCTGGTCGCGGTTCACATGCGCCCACGCGTAATACTGCGTGTTGGCCAGCTCCAGATATTCGACCCCCATCTCGACTGCCATCTCGATGATGCGGCCGACATGGTCGAGGTTATAACGATGCAGCACGACATTGAGCACCATCGGATAGTCGTACTTCTTGATCAGCTTGGCGACACGGTTCTTCAGATCGAATGTCTTGGTGCTGGAGAGAAAATCATTCATCTCCTTGGTCGAATCCTGGAATGACAGCTGAATGTGATCTAGCCCGAGCGCCTTCATCTTCGAGATGCGCTCTTCGGTGAGCCCCACCCCGGAAGTGATCAGGTTGGTGTAATAACCCAACTGATGCGCCTCGCCGATCAGCTCTTCCAGATCGTCGCGCACCAGCGGCTCACCACCGGAAAACCCGAGCTGCGCCGCGCCAAGCTTGCGCGCTTGACGCAGCACCTCTTTCCATTCGTCGGTCGTCAGTTCACGTTTGTCTTGCGCGTAGTTCAGCGGGTTGTAGCAGAACACGCAGTGCAGTGGACAACGATAGGTGATCTCCGCCAGCAGCCACAGCGGGGGCGGGATTTGCGAGGGCGCTTTATTGATATCAGACACTGATCCAGCCTCGTTCAATGGCAATTTCCAGGAATCCGGTCACGTCTTTTTCGAGACCGGTCGCATTGAAGCTCTGCTGCGCGAGCTTCGGTTTTGCGTTGAGTTCAATCATGGAGCGTCTCAGGGGTAAGCTTTTTCAATGGCGTCAGAGATCTGCCACAGCACATCCAGCTTGAATTGCAGAATGTCCAGCGCACGCTCCTGCTGCTCACGGGTCGTAAAGTACTCCAGCGTCACTTGCAACCCATGCTCAACATCACGCTGCGCAAGCGGCACGCGGCTACGGAAGTAAGCCAGTCCATCGTCCTTCACCCACGGATAATGGGTCGGCCAGTTGGCCAAGCGATCTTTGTGGATCTTGGGAGCGAACATTTCAGTCAGGGATGAGCACACTGCTTCCTGCCATGGACGCTGACGCGCAAAGTTTACATACGCATCCACCGCGAACTTCACGCCAGGCACGACTTTTTTCAGTGACCACAATTCTTCGCGTGAGATGCCCGTTGCTTCTCCCAGACGGGTCCAAGCCTCGATACCGCCTTCCTTCTCGCCATGGCCATCATGATCAAGAATACGCTCGACCCACTTGCGGCGCACGTCGCGATCTGGACAGTTCGACATGATCGCTGCGTCCTTGATCGGTATCATCACCTGATAGTAAAAGCGGTTGAACACCCAGCCACGGATCTGGTCTGCGCTCAGTTTGCCTTCGTTCATCTTGATGTTGAACGGATGATTGATGTGATAGTTGTCGCCCTTGGCGCGCAGCTTCGCCTCGAACTCCTCGCTGCTCCACGGGAGTTGTGCAGACATATGGGTGGGTGCGTTCATAGTTCGATCTCCATGCCGTCGTAAGCGACTTCGATGCCGTGTTTCGCTAGCTGCGCGCGCTCGGCCGAGTCTTCGTTCAAGATAGGGTTGGTATTGTTGATGTGAATGAGCACCTTGCGGCGAGTGCCGACGCCATCAAGCACTTCGATCATGCCGCCAGGGCCAGATAGTTGCAGATGTCCCATGTCGGCAGCGGTCTTTTGCGTCAGGCCCAGGGTGATCATCTCGTTGCCGGTCCAGACGGTGCCATCGACCAGCACGCAATCGGCTTTTTCCATCGCTTCCAGCACATGCGCCTCGATCTCGCCGAGCCCGGGTGCATAGAACAGGGTCTTGCCAGTCTCCAGATTCTCGATCAGCAGCCCGTTGTTATCGCCGGGACCGGGATTCTCACGATGCGGTGAATAGGGTGGCGCCTTGCTCTTCAAGGGCATCGGATGAAAACGTATGCCAGCAATACCCGGTACATCGACGGGTGCAAAGCGCGTCTTGTCGGTCGACAGACCGGTGATCTCGTGATGCTCGACGCCACAATAGTGAGAGAGCACTTTGGCCAGCGGCAGTCCATGGTTCAGGTCATCCCAGACCGAATCGGTACAGTAGAGATTCAACTTCTTCTTGCCTTCGCGGAGCATCAGCAAACCGGTGATGTGATCGATCTGCGCATCCATTACCATCACAGCGGCGATGCCGGTATCGCGGATTGCACGCGCAGGCTGCAGTGCCGTGTTCGCGCGAATCTGCGACAGGATGTCGGGTGATGCGTTGATCAGCACCCAGTCGGTGCCGTTCGCGGAGACAGCGATCGATGACTGCGTTCTCGCTTTCGCATTGATCGTGCCAGTGCGCACGCCAGCGCAATTGGTGCAATTGCAATTCCATTGCGGGAAACCACCGCCCGCCGCAGAACCAAGGACCAGAATTTTCATGATTTTCAGGAGGAGTAAATAAAGTCTTGCTTAGGAAGCGCCCACCGATATCAGGAGCGCTTTTGCCCGGCTTCTGCCGGGATCGCAGACAGACCAAGCCGACGCCTGCGCGCATGGCGCGGGCAACCGGAGCTGCGGGGAAGTCTTGCAGGCATAATCATCTCCTGTCACTTGACCCATAAAACAGTGGCTTGCGTTGATACTGAACTGTTTTGCAAGCTTTCACGGGCAAGCGACTTATCGCTTTTATGTTGTTCGCTAAGCGCATTCTAGCTCGAACCCGTCACAAAAAAATTTCATGCCGCCCACCCCGCCAAACGCCTACGACCAGTTTCATCTGCCCGCCGGCGACCGCCACGCGCTGTACGTGGCCCAATATGGCCAGCCCGACGGGCCAGCCACCGTCGTGCTGCACGGTGGCCCGGGCAGCGGCACCCAGCCTTCGGTGCTGGAGTGGTTCGATCTCTCGCGCCAGCGCGTGGTGTTATTTGATCAACGCGGCGCGGGACGCTCGACGCCGCTGGGCGAGATCACCCACAACGACAGTCAGGCACTGGTGGCTGATATCGAGCTGCTGCGCAAGCGCTTGAATATCTCGCGCTGGATGGTGGTCGGCGGCTCGTGGGGCGCCACACTGGCGCTGATGTATGCGGGTGCACACAAAGAGCACATCAGTGCGCTGGTGCTGCGGGGCAGTTTTCTTGCCAGCGCGCGCGAGATGCAGTGGTTTTTTCAGTCGCTCAAAGCGATGGTGCCGCAGGGCTGGGCAGCATTGGTAAACGGCTGGAGTGAAGCACAAAAGAATCACGTGCTAGCGACGCTGACACAGCACCTGCTGCGAGGCACAGACAAGGAACAGCACGATGCGGCAATGCGCTGGGCAGCTTATGAGGACAGCGTGATGCAAGCGATGAACGGCAAGCTCATCGAGGCACCGTCCAGCGGCGCAAGGCAGGCCAGCGAGCGCGTGCTGGCCAAATACCGACTGCAAGCGCATTACCTGTCCCAGGGCTGCTTTACTTCTGAACACGCACTGCTCGATATTGCCAGCGGGCTGAAACATTTGCCAGTGGCGCTCATCCATGGCACCCATGATCTGGTCTGCCCACCGGAAAACGCAGTCAGGTTAGCGGCAGCAATGCCTCATGCCAGGATATTCTGGGTAACCCAAGGCGGTCACACGCCTGCCGATCCCGGCATCGCCGCTGCGCTGCGCACGGCGATACAGACGCTGAATCCCCCATGAAGAATGATCATGCTCCCGACCGTGTCACCGACGATCGGTTGAAAAATGATTGTCCTCATCAGCGCTCAGCTTGCGCTGTGTCGCATCATTGGCGTAGCACAGAGTCACTCAGGAACCCGAGCTCTGACAAACTGCCATAGAAAGTGAGATGGCTTTGTTCAACGGTCGTTCGCGGCTTAGTGCCGTTTAGCGCGGTTGGGAATAAGGTCAGGCATGCCCACTCGCAATGAACGAAGGAATACGACATGCACGCCGTCATCACGAGTACTCGCTCAGGCAGCGGCTCAGACGCCGGCTCAGACCAAGCTCGCGCGCGTCGTACAGCCGGTAAATTCGCTCGTGCGCTCGGATGGTTAGGCCTCGGCCTCGGTCTGGTGAGCCTGATGACGCCGCGCGTGCTGGCGCGTTCTCTCAGTGTGGCCAAAGGCGAGCGCTGGCTGCGCGTGAACGTTGTCCATGTGAAGAAATCGCTGAATGTCAACCGCAGCCCGGAAGCTTGTTATCAGTTCTGGCGCGACTTTGGAAACTTCCCGCGCTTCATGCCGCATGTCGAGCGTGTCGACGTAGTGGACGCGATGCACTCGCACTGGTATGTGCGTACGCCGCTCAGACGCGCCGTTGAATGGCACGCTGAATTGGTCAGCGACGTGCCTGCTCAGCAGCTGGGATGGCGAACGATGTCAGGCGCCGAAAGGGTGCATACCGCCGTGGTGCGATTCAACCCACTGCCCGGACGTCGGGGCACGCGCATGGAGGCGGACTTCGAATGTGATCTTTCCATGGGCACAGACGGTGTGATGTCGGCATACTTGAACGGCGATGAGCTCTCGCGGTCGCTGCGCGAAGATCTGCGCCGCTTCAAGCAATTGATAGAAACCGGTGAGATACCCACCACCGTCGGGCAGCCGAGGGGTCAACGCAGCGCCGCCGGTCCATCCTTCACCAAGGATGCCCGACATGAAGGCTAATGTCTGGCACGGCAAGAACGATGTACGTATTGAGCAGGTACCCGATCCGCGCATCCTGAACCCGCGCGATGCGATCGTCAGAATTACCTCCACGGCAATCTGCGGCTCGGATCTGCATTTGTATGACGGTTATATGCCCTCGATGGAAGCAGGCGACATTCTCGGTCATGAATTCATGGGCGAAGTGGTCGATGTCGGCGCGGCCGTGCACAACCTGAGCATCGGCGATCGGATCGTGGTGCCGTTCACCATCGCCTGCGGCCAGTGCTTCTCGTGCGAGCATCAGCATCACTCGGTGTGCGAAAACTCGAACCCGAATGCCTGGATGGCTGAAAAAATGTGGGGACACGCACCCGCCGGTATGTTTGGCTATTCTCACCTGACTGGCGGCTATGCCGGCGGGCAAGCGGAGTATGCGCGTGTGCCGTATGCGGACTGTGGCCCGCTGAAGATCGAAGATGGACTCGATGATGACAAGGTGCTGTTTTTATCCGATGTGCTGCCTACCGGTTATATGGCCGCAGAGAACTGCAACATCCAGCCCGGCGACGTCGTCGCTATCTGGGGCTGCGGTCCGGTCGGACAGTTTGCAATACAAAGTGCGTATCTGCTCGGCGCCGAGAGAGTCATTGCCATCGACCGCTTTCCCGAGCGCCTACAGATGGCGTCCGAGTGGTCGCGCGCGGAGGTCCTGAATTATGAAGAGGTAGACATTACCGAGGCGCTGAGAGAGATGACCGGAGATCACGGACCGGATGCCTGTATCGATGCTGCTGGCATGGAAGCGCATGGCACAGGTTTTCTGGCGACCTATGAGCGCATCAGACAGATGCTACGGCCCGCATTCGACCGAGCGCAGGTACTGCGCGACGTGCTGCGCGCATGCCGCAATGGCGGCACCATCTCCGTACCCGGTGTGTACGTGGGATTAGTTGACAAGTTGCCGGTCGGTTCACTGATGAATCGCTCACTGACGATCCGGACCGGACAAACTCATGTGCAGCGCTATCTCAAACCGCTGTTGGAGCACATACGCCGGGGCGATTTCGATCCCGGACGTCTGATTACTCACCGACTGCCACTAGACGACGCGCCACGCGCTTACCGTATGTTTCGGGACAAGGAGGACGCCTGCATCAAGGTCGTGCTCAAGCCTTGGCTGCACTAAGTGCGATGAGTGCACTATGCGGCTGCGGCGATATAGCCCCGAACCCTATCCGCCGCAGGTCATCGCGGCGGATAGGGTTTGCGTTTACTTGAAGTAGTAGCGCACACCGACAGACCAGAGCGACGGCGTAGTATCCATGGTTTCGCCGAAGTGCGTGTACTCCAGCGTCGCCGCCCAGTTTTTATCGAACTGATAGCCGAGGCCCGCGCCCAGCATCAGCCTCACTCGCGTGGCCGAATCGTCACCAGACCGGTGATTCACGGTGGGGCCCAGCTTGCCATACACCGTCAATGCATCGGCAATCGGGTAGCGCGCCACGCCAGCGAAATATATGCTGTGCCCGGTATTGCCAAACGCACGACCAAGATTGGCATAACCCAACTCATAGCCGCCATATTCAGAGACGTTCTGTCCGAACGCCGCACCAAAACCCATCTGCGTCTCGCTATCCCCTGCAAACTTATACCTTCCTTGGCCGACTGAGCCGGAGACATAGCTGTCCGCCACATCGGCCGCCATGGCGGTCGCTGATGCTGCACCGATCACTGCAGCGATAAAGAATTTTTTCATTAAGGCTTCCTGTTCCAAGATGTCGTCAAAACAATAAAAAACGCCGGTCCGTGAGGGACCGGCGAGATTCTAGGGACAGTGAAGATCTCGTAAAAGCGAGCGTGGTTTAGAACTTACAGATTGTCTCGCTTTTCTACGACGACACTTGGTCGTCTGCTCAAAGAAGTTTGTACCCGTACCCTCTGGCAAGCATCTCAGAAGTGATAAAGGAGGGCCGCATTGAACATGCTGAGCTTGGCCCCATGCCCTTCCCGACCAAAATAGGTGTACTCCACAGCTCCTGAGATTTCCTTGCTAAATTTCATGGTCAATCCTGCACCGAGTAGCGCGCGCACCTTGCTTTCGCTATCCGTTGATAGCTCGCCCTGACTCTGATTCACAATCGCTTCAGGGTATCTGATTGCGCTGCTGCGATGGTAAGCAAGACCGAGTTTCCCTTGTAGAGTGACAACTGTCGATACCGGAACATTACCGATGCCGGCCAGATAGATCGACTGTGTCTTGTAGCTCGCTGCGTAATCAGCGGGAGATAAATCCTCATAGCTAAAGGGCAGCTTTGCTCGCCCAAAATCCACAAAACCCACTTCCATATCGAGACTCGAATCAATTTTCGAGCCATAGGCCAAGTAATACCCCGTGGCTCTTACAGAACCCCCATCATAGTAGCGGGACTGCCCCACACCAAGCTTGACGTAACTACCTTCGGCATAACTGATGGCAGGAATCAGCAGAGCCATACCAAGCAAGATCGTCAGATTTTTTTTGTGCATGAAATTCTCCATTCGATTCGAATATATGCGGCAGCAAATACGCGGGGAAGACGACTGCAGCAAGCGCACCTAAGCTTGTTGCCCAGATGACGGGGTCGATTTTATAAACTGGTAATCGAACGAAGATTTATTATTTGTGCATGAGATGCACTAGATAGAGCGAGGAATTTGTGCAACACCATGCCGGAAGCGGGTCAATACGCTTCTTCCCATGATATGGACAGTCGCGCAGCGCATTGAATCAACCCTACCATGCTGTAGGTCTGGGGAAAATTTCCCCACAATTGCGTACCATCGAGAGACACATCCTCGGACAGCAGGCCTAGATGATTGCGTCGTGAGAGTACTTTTTCGAATAGCGCTCGAGCTCTAGCTTTTTCCCCTGTCTGCGCGAGCGCGAGTATCCACCACAAAGTACAGACTAAAAAAGCCGCATCAGGGCGACCAAAATCATCTTCCTCATCATAACGAAGCAGGAAATCACCGCGCTGGAGCTGTCGCTCTACGGCGCGCAGTGTGCCAATGAATCGCGGATCATTCGCGCTCAGAAACTGAAACTCCCCCATCAGGAGCAGGCTGGCGTCGAGATGCTCGCCACCGAAGGTGGACACAAAACTACCCAATTCAGGATTCCATGCATGATCGACGATCGCTTTGCGAACGGTATCGGCCTCGCGTAGCCAGTGCGAAGCGCGTGTGTGCAATCTGAGGCGACGGGCAATGGATGCCAGACGGTCGCAAGCTGCCCAGCACATCAGCGTGGAAAACGTATGCACACGCCGCGTGCCGCGCAATTCCCAAATGCCGGCATCCGGCTCTTGATACACGCGAACGGCTTGCTGTCCGAGCCGCTCCAGATCGGCAAACATCTGACGTCCCGCCGGACGCTCCAGCCGCGAATCAAAGAAAGCATGCGTGCTGGCCAACACCGCGGCACCGAATACATCGTTCTGAACCTGCTTCCAGGCGAGATTGCCGACTCTGACCGGGCCCATGCCCCGGTAACCCGCCAGACCGGGCGCGATGAATTCTTCCAGCGCTGTCTCGCGACGTATCCCATACACCGGCTGCAGGGGCATGTCACGCGAATCGGCGATCAGGTTCAGGATGTACTCAAGATAATGTTGCATCGTCGCGGTCACACCCAATTGATTGAGCGCATTCACGACGAAGTACGCATCCCGCAGCCAGCAATAGCGATAGTCCCAGTTCCTGCCACTGTGCGGCGATTCGGGAATGGACGTCGTGACTGCCGCAATGATCGCGCCGGTATCATCGAATGCATTCAGTTTCAGCGTGATCGCTGCACGTATCACGACTTCCTGCCACTCGAAAGGAATCGCCAGATTGCGCACCCAACGATGCCAGTAGGATGCCGTTGATTCGTAAAAACTTCGACCCAGATCGCGGGGTGCGCCATCAATCGTTTCATCTGGACCCATCAACAACGTGATGCTGTCATGCAGGAAAAACAGGCGCTCCTCAGTCAGTGCCGTGATCGAAGCATCGGTCGTCACACGCATCGACTGGGTACCGCCCAAGTAGGTCACATGATGCGCTCCACTGCGAGACGATGCGCGATCACTGCCGTAATTAAGCGCCGGCCGTATACGTACTCCAATGCGTGGACGTCCCGCCACTCGGCGTATCATCCTGACGATCATCGCGGGTGCAAACATGCGGCCGTGAAGATAAAAGCGTGGGGAAAAATCCGTAACGTCGATCACGTTCCCTGAATCATCTTCGAGACGGGTCTGCAAAATTGCGGAGTTGCGCTGATATATCTGGCGCACGGTATGACTGGCGGGGAACAGCAGATCAATGAAACCGAAGGCCTCAGGCGAGTGATTTTGCTCCTCGGGTCGCAGCAGGCTGCAGCACAGCGGATTGCTGTCAAAGTGCGGATAGCACCACCAGGCAATGCGTGCCTGCCTATCGATCAGGGCACTGGTACGTGAGTTGCCAATCAGGCCGAGATCCAGATTGCTCATCTGCTGTCGGTGTGCGAACCACGCTCTTGGCGTCTGCCACCGGGCAGAGAATCAATCAGCAGATCGAGCAGTGGCACGATGGACTGATGATCGGGAATGAAATAATTGGCAGCACTGTCGCCGCCTTCGCCAACGCGCACGCTGAACAGATCATGGCGATCGAGCATGAACACATGCTCATCGGTCACGTCATCACCTGCATAGAGCGCCCGCGATGCCCGAGTGAGTTTCATCAGCGATTGCACGGCGCCGCCCTTGTCGTCGGCGCCCGGTGGCAGCAGGTTGAACACCGCCTTTCCCGAGATCACGCGAGGCAACGGCATGAGCCGATCAAACAATCGGATCAGTTGCTGAGCCACCGCTTCGCGCTCGGGCGCATGCAGGAAATGCACGGACAGGGAATAGCGCTTGTATTCGATCCAGACCTCGCTACCGAGCGAATGCAATACCGCTTGCAGCTGATGCTGCCATCCTGCACAAATCGCCTCGAACGCGCCAACGCGTCGCTCCCAGCCCGGCAAACCTTCAATGCCATGATTGCCGATCAGATAGTCGGGTTCAAAGGCGAGCATGCGATGTATGTCATTTAGTCCACGTCCCGTCACGATGCCGACCGGCGCGCGCTGCTTCAGCCGCTGCAGTCGGTCCAGCACAGCCTCGGGAACCATCACCTTGTCGGGATGCGGCTCGAGCGGCACCAGTGTGCCATCGAAATCGAAAAGACAGAGCAGATCATCGCGCACAAAATCGCGTAGCGCCTGCCGGCCTGCGGGTGAGAACAGTGCTTTCATAGCACGCGCCGCAATCCTCGATGACTGTGAGAAGAAATTTTTTCACTGACCCGCTGTCGCCGGCGTAATCGCGCCGCATCCAGCAGCATCCGCCCGGCCCAGCGATAGACATTGAAGTCTCGCACCAACTGGCGCATGCTGCGCATGCGCTCGCGCTGCTCCGGCTCGGGCATGGTGAGCGCACGGTAGAGTGCCTGAGCACCCTGCTCGATATGATACGGATTAATAATGAGTGCTTCGTGCAGCTCGCGCGCAGCGCCGGTGAACTGAGACAATATCAGAACACCCAACTCGTCATCACGCGAAGCGATGAATTCCTTGGCGACCAGGTTCATGCCGTCATGCAGGCTGGTGACGACGCAGACATCGCAGCCGCGATAACAGCACGCCAGCCGCTCGGCATCATAGTGCTCCACGCGCAGCAGGATGGGCGGCGCGACCAAATTGACATGGCGCTGATTGATTTCCAGCGCAAGCTTGCGCACGCGAGTCTCAAGGTTCTGGTACTCATCCAATGAAGAACGGCTGGGCGCCGCGATCTGCAGCAGACTGAATCTTCCCACAAGATCGGGATACATCTCCAATAACCTGTCGACCGCCTGAAATCGCTCCACGATACCCTTGGTGTAATCCAGTCTGTCCACGCCAAGTCCTAGCCGGTACATGGCGGGCAGTCGCAGTTCGTCGCGCATTTCGCGACGGCATAGCGCGACATCGCCTGCCGACTCCTGCTCAGGCCAGGCGATAGAGATTGGATAAGGCTCGACCTGCGTGAGCTCACCGCCATAAGAAATCGTCGAGGCCTCATGCTCAATGCGGGTCTCGAGATAACGATCGACGGTCTCCAGAAAATTCTTGCAATGAAAAGGGGTGTGAAAGCCCAGCAGGGTATTGCCCAGCAATCCTTGTAACAACTCCTCTCGCCATGGGCAGATGCCGAAGGATTCCGGATTCGGCCAGGGAATGTGCCAGAACATGATGATGGTCGCCTTGGGCAACCTCTCTCGTACCATGCGCGGCAATAGCGCAAAATGATAGTCCTGCACCAGCACGACCGGATCATCAGTATGCGCTTCGGCCACCACCGCCTCGGCAAAACGCTGATTGACCTCGACATACTGCTCCCAATCCGAGGTACGAAACACGGGACGCACATGCGCCATATGACACAGAGGCCATAATCCCTCATTGGAAAAACCGTAGTAGTAGCCCTCTTCTTCTTCCACCGTCAGCCACACGCGGCGCAAGGTATACGCCGGTTTCTTGGGGGGTACGCGCACGCGATCATTGGCATCCACGGTGACGCGATCGGCGGAGCCGCTACCATGCGCTATCCAAGTACCCGAGCAAGCGCGCATCACCGGCTCTACTGCGGTCACCAGTCCGCTTGCAGGTCGGCGCACGACGATGCCATGCTCAGACTGTTCGTGGATATAGGGCTCGCGGTTGGAGACGACCAGCACCTCATCGCCGGCCAATTCGTCATGCAGCAATGAGCGCAATTTTTCAGGCGTCCACGCTTGCGGCGAGCTCTGCTCTGACCGGCGCTCGATGTTCATCTCGCGCAGCATCGCACGCAGATCACCGACCAGCGGACGGAATTCCGGCGGCGCATTGGCGACGGTCGAGCCTGTCTCGCGCCGGAGCAGGTTCTTGAGCGAGCTGACCCATCCCAGCCAGCTCCAATGCGCGATCCACGCACCCAGCGCAGAGATCACCAGGAACATCAGCAAAAATACCGCACTCAAGTAGTACCGGAATTCCGTGCTGCGTCTGTCAATAAAACTGGTGTCTTGCGCCAGCAGGAGTTTGCCGAGCGAGACGCCGTCTTGTTCAAGCGCGCTTTCGGTGATCAGCATGCCCTTGGGAGCTCGCGTGTCGCAACTCAGCTGGGCAGGAAAATTGCTGCTGCGGTAGATCAGCTTGTCCGTCGCATCGCAGACACCCAACGCATGCAAACGACCTTCACGAACTGATCGATCCAGCAGACTGCGCATACCCTCAGCATCCTGCAAGGTCAGATAATCCAGCGCAGGCTCGCGCATGGAGGCAGCGACCATCTGCGAGCGCGTATCAAGGTCGCGCAAGAACCAGCGCCGGGTCAGATCATCGACCAATGGCAACAGCGCCAACGCGAACAATCCCAGCACGGCGGCCAGAGGAAAAATGAAACGCAGCGACAGCTGGAACGGACGTAACGGCATCTGGCCATGGTGAGTTGAATGATACGCACACGATGGAGGGGTACATCACCGCTGCCATCCGCTGCCATAAGTCGCAATGGAAATGAACATCACGAACCGGCACGGGCGCCTCTTTGTTGACTCGCTCATCCGAAGGACAGTTCCTGAAGATGGGGTGATTCGGGACAAGCTTCGTTATTATCAATTTGACTATCGAACAATTGGGCGGCGCTGTTTAGCGCATTTGTGCGTTGCAATATCAAAATCTCCAGGCTTTCGCTTGTAAACGACTATCGCAAAACCTCAAGGTGGTTATCATTGGCAATCCGATGACCGGCTTGCATAAGGCTGGCGCAAACCTTGAGGCAGCACATGGTGGAGACTACACACGAGTCAGCCGGCACTTTCCCGCGGCTGCTGCAGCAACACGCACGTCTGCGTCCTGCGCACCCTGCTTTCCGCGAAAAAGATCTGGGCATCTGGCAGACAAGTACCTGGTCTGAGGTCGAGAGGCAAGTCAGGCTGCTTGCCTGTGGCCTGGCAGCACTAGGCTTTCAGCGTGGGATGAATCTCGCCGTGGTCGGCGACAATCGCCCGCGGCTGTACTGGGCGATGGCTGCCGCGCAATCACTGGGCGGTGTTGCCGTACCGATGTATCAGGATGCGCCAGCAGCCGACATGGCGTATGTGCTGGAAAACGCCGAGATCGATTTTGCGATCGTCGAAGATCAGGAACAAGTCGACAAGCTGCTCGAGATTCGCGACTCGGTACCTGGTATGTCGCACATCATCTACGATGACGGCCGCGGTCTGCGCAATTACACACAGACCGGTGTGCACTCTCTTGACAGCGTGCAGGCGCTTGGCCAAGCGCATGATCGCGATCATCCGCATTTCTTTCAGCAGCAGGTCGATGCGGGCAATACCAACGACATCGCCGTAATCCTGTATACCTCGGGCACCACGGGTAAACCGAAAGGCGTCTGTCATTCGCATGCGGCGATGATTGCCACGGGCAAGACACTGATCGAATTCGATCAGGTCACGGCGGATGATGAAGTGCTCTGTTATCTGCCGCTGGCCTGGGTCGGTGATTTTCTCTACTCGTATGCGCTGTCGAACATCGCCGGCTTTTGCCTCAACTGTCCCGAGTCACCCTCGACGGTTGCCAGCGATCTGCGCGAGATCGGTCCGACCTACTATTTCGGTCCGCCACGCATCTATGAAAACATCCTCACGCAAGTCATGATCCGTATCGAGGATGCCAGTGCGATCAAGCGCGCGATATTCCATTACTTCATGCGTGTCGCTCGCCGCGCCGGGCTCCGACTGCTGGATGGCAAAGGCAACGTGGGCATCATGGACCGTTTGCTGTATGCACTGGGTGAGCTGATGGTCTATGGGCCGCTGAAGAATGTGCTGGGTCTATCGCGCATTCGCGTGGCTTATACCGGAGGCGAAGCAATCGGCCCGGACCTGTTCGACTTCTACCGCTCGATAGGGATCAACCTCAAACAGCTGTACGGCATGACCGAAACCTGCGTAACCGTCTGTATGCAACGCTCGGGCGATGTGAAACTCGACACGGTAGGCCGACCGATGAACGGCGTGGAAGTGCATATCGCTGATTCAGGCGAGGTGCTGGTGCGCTCGCCCGGTCTCATGATAGGTTACTACAAGAAGCCGGAAGATACGGCTGAAGCGATCGACAGCGATGGCTATTTTCACACCGGCGATGCCGGCTTTTTCGACAATGATGGCCACCTGAAAATCATCGACCGCGCAAAAGATGTGGGCAAGATGGCCGACGGCACTTTGTTTGCACCAAAGTACATCGAGAACAAGCTGAAGTTCTTCCCGTTCATCAAAGAAGCGGTCGCTTTCGGTGATGGTCGCGCCAGCTGTCATGCGTTCATCAATATTGACATGGAAGCCGTTGGCAACTGGGCCGAGCGCCGCAACCTGCCCTACAGCGGCTACACCGACCTCGCCAGCCAGCCAGCCGTGTACCAGCTGATCGCCGAATGCGTGGAAAAAGTAAATTCAGATCTCGCGCATGATGATCTGCTGTCGGGTTCGCAGATTCACCGCTTTCTCGTGCTGCACAAGGAGCTCGATCCGGATGATGACGAGCTGACCCGGACCCGCAAGGTACGCCGTCGCTTCATCGCCGAAAAATACGCGGTACTGATCGAGGCGCTGTATGAGGGCAAGCAGCGGCAATTCATCGAGACGCAGGTAAAGTTCGAAGACGGGCGGCAGGGCAAGATCAGCGCCGATCTGGAAATCCGCGACGTAAAAACTTTTAGCGTAGCACGCAAGGCCGCATGATGAACGACACAAGCAATGGCCGTCGCATCGGCGATGTCATCCTCGATCTGCACAACATCTCACTCTCATTCGGTGGCGTAAGGGCGCTGACAGATATCTCTTTTGATATCCGTGAGCACGAGATCCGCGCGATCATCGGACCCAACGGCGCAGGCAAGAGCTCGATGCTGAATGTAATCAATGGGGTCTACCGACCACAGCAGGGCGAGATCATTTATCAAGGTAAGCATCGGCGCGACATGGATACCTATCAGGCTGCCAAGAGCGGTATTGCGCGGACCTTCCAGAACATCGCGCTGTTCAAAGGCATGACGGTGCTGGACAACATCATGACCGGCCGCAATCTGAAGATGCAGTCCAACTTTCTGATGCAAGCCTTGTATATTGGCCCGGCACGCAAGGAGGAGATCGCGCATCGGGTGAAGGTCGAAGAAGTGATCGATTTTCTCGAGATTCAGCATATTCGCAAGACGCCGGTGGGACGCCTTCCCTACGGTCTGCAAAAGCGTGTCGAGCTGGGTCGCGCGCTGGCGGCGGAACCCAGGATTTTATTACTCGACGAGCCGATGGCTGGCATGAACGTCGAAGAAAAACAGGACATGTGCCGCTTCATCCTTGACGTGAACGAGCAGTTCGGCACCACCATCGTGCTGATCGAGCATGACATGGGCGTGGTAATGGATATCTCCGATCGCGTGGTGGTGCTCGACTATGGCAAGAAGATCGGCGACGGCACTCCCGATGAAGTGCGAGGCAATCAGGATGTGATCAATGCTTATCTGGGGGTCGCGCATTGAAGGCTGCATCCGGTAAGCATGCAAAGACGCTGGACCCCGGCCTGCGCCGGGTTGACGATTTTCAGCGCATCAGTATCAAAAACGTCGTCCTGGCAGAGGCCACGGGATCTGCCGTCGGTGCGTTCCATCGTGATGGCAACAGTCCGTCGTCTGCGACCATGGATTCCAGCCCGCGCTGTGGCGACGATTCGGCGTGCGGCCGGCTTTCAAACGTCATCCCGGCGCAGGCCGGGATCCAGCGTCTTTAACGTGTCGTGTCTATGAACCTGAACTTCTTCTTCGAAGTCCTGATCGGCGGCCTGCTCTCCGGCGTGATGTATGCGCTGGTGGCGCTAGGCTTTGTGCTGATCTACAAAGCCTCTGGTGTGTTCAACTTTGCGCAGGGCGCCATGGTGTTCTTTGCCGCGCTGACTTGCGTATCGCTGACTGAATTCGGTTGGCCGCTCTGGGTGGCGATCGCTGCAACCATCGTGGTAATGAGTGTGCTGGGGCTGGCGATAGAACGGGTGGTACTGCGCCCGCTGGTCAATCAGCCCGAGATCTCGCTGTTCATGGCCACCATCGGCCTGACTTTCTTCATTGAGGGCCTAGCGCAGCTGATGTGGGGCGCAGAGGTAAAGCGGCTGGATCTGGGCATTGAAGACGTACCGATGGAAAGCCTCCTGGAAAGCTTTAACATCATCGTCTCGAAATTCGACATGATCTCGGCGGCGATCTGTGCATTGCTGGTCGGTGGTCTGGCGCTGTTCTTCTCTCGTACCAAGGTGGGACGCGCCTTGCGCGCGGTAGCTGACGATCACCAGGCGGCGCTGGCGGTCGGCATCCCGCTGCAGCAGATCTGGGGCATTGTCTGGGGGGTGGCCGGTTTCGTCGCGCTGGTGGCGGGCCTCTTGTGGGGTTCGCGCAATGGGGTACAGTTCTCGCTGACCTTTGTCGCGCTCAAGGCGCTGCCGGTGCTGATCCTTGGCGGCTTTACCTCGGTACCAGGCGCGATCATCGGCGGATTGATCATCGGCGCCTCTGAAAAACTGGCCGAGGTCTATCTCGGACCCTTCGTCGGCGGCGGCATCGAGGGCTGGTTTCCTTATGTGCTGGCACTGCTGTTCCTGCTGGTCAGGCCGGAAGGCCTGTTCGGCGAAAAGATCATCCGGAGGATCTGACCCATGTTTTACCGTGAGGCCGGTCAATTCAAATCAAGCTATGAAACCGACGGTCAAATCTTCCCGATCCGGCAGGATCGCATCGGTATCCTGTTGCTGATTGGTCTGGCGTTCATCGCGATACCACTCTTTGCAACACCGTACTTCTTCTCGGCGATCCTGATTCCGTTTTTGATCTTCTCACTCGCAGCGCTGGGTCTGAACATCCTTACCGGCTATGCGGGCCAGCTGTCACTAGGCTCGGCGGCGTTCATGGCGGTTGGCGCGTTCAGTGCCTACAATTTTGTGCTGCGTGTGCCGGGCATACCTCTGCTGGCGGCATTCATACTGGGTGGTCTGTGCGCCGCCGCCGTGGGCATCGTGTTTGGCCTGCCCTCGCTACGGGTGCGGGGTTTCTATCTGGCTGCTTCAACGCTGGCGACACAGTTTTTTGTTGTCTGGGCACTGACCAAGGTGCGCTGGTTCACCAACTACAGTTCGTCGGGCGTGATCACCGCGCAAAAAATGCAGATTCTCGGCGTCGATTTCGATACACCCGTATCCAAATACCTGCTCGTGCTTTCCATCGTCGCGGTGCTGGCACTGCTGGCGAAGAACATGGTGCGATCCAATATGGGTCGCTGCTGGATGGCGGTGCGTGACATGGACGTCGCCGCTGAAGTCATCGGCATCCGCCTGATGCGAGCCAAGCTGCTGGCCTTCGCAGTCAGCTCTTTCTACTGCGGCGTCGCGGGTGCGCTGTATGCGTATGCCTATCTGGGTACTGTCGAGCCTGAAGCCTATAGTCTTGATCTGTCTTTCCGCATTCTGTTCATGGTGATCATCGGCGGACTGGGTTCGGTGATGGGCTCCTTCCTCGGCGCGGCCTTTATTGTGCTGCTGCCGGTGCTGTTGAACACACTGGCGCACGCAGCGAGCATTTCCACTGCAGTTGCCTCGAATCTTGAATTGATGGTGTTCGGTGCGCTGATCATTTTCTTCCTGATCGTCGAACCGCACGGTCTCGCTCGGCTCTGGCAGATCGCAAAGGAAAAACTCAGACTCTGGCCATTCCCGCACTAGGCAATGTCGATCGTTGATCAATGATCACCGATCAAGCATGATGAAAATGACTGATAGTTACTGATTCCTAACGATTGACAACGAAGGAGGCAAAAATGAAGTTCGTCAAATCCTTGCTGCTCAGCGCGGTGCTGGCGGCCACCGCGAGCATGGCCATGGCCAACGAACAATTTGTTCCACTGCTGTCCTACCGTGTCGGCCCCTATGGCTCGAACGGCACCTCGTTCTTTGGCGGCATGATCGACTATATGAACTTGGTGAACATGAGTGGTGGTATCAACGGCGTGAAGCTCACTTGGGAAGAATGCGAGACGGAATACAACCCCTCGCGCGGCGTGGAATGCTATGAGCGCTTAAAGAGCAAGAATGGCGGTGCCTCCATTGTGGAGCCGCTGTCGACCGGCATTGCGTATGGCATTCTGGATCGCGTTGCCAAAGACAAGATCCCGATGACCACACTGGGCTATGGCCGCTCGGATGCTGCCAATGGCAAAGTCTTCCCGTATGTGTTCCCGCTGCTGAGCACTTACTGGAATCAGGCGGGTGCGATGATTGTTTATCTCGGCGAGAAGTCCGGCGGCATGGACAAACTCAAAGGCAAAAAGATCGTCCATCTCTATCACGATTCGGCCTATGGCAAAGAGCCGCTACCGGTGCTGGAAGCAGAAGCGGCAAAATGGGGCTTTGAACTCATCAAGATCCCAGTTGCGCCTCCGGGCAATGAACAACAGTCGCAGTGGCTGCAGATCCGTCAGGCCAATCCCGATTACGTGATCATGTGGACCTTCGGCGTGATGAGTGCGGTTGGACTCAAAACCGCGCAGCGCAACGGCTTCCCGCGCGAGAAAATACTTGGCGTCTGGTGGGCCGGCTCGGAGGAAGACACCGAACCCGCCGGCGATGCTGCTAAGGGCTACTCGGCCATGAGCTTCACTACGCCAGGTAACTTTCCTGTGCTCGACGAAATCCGCAACAAGCTCTATGCCACTGGCAAGGGCAATCTGAAAGAGCTGGATCGCGTTGGCAATGTGATGTACATGCGCGGCATCGCGGCCACGGTGCTGATGGTCGAGGCAATGCGTATCGCACAGAACAAATATGGCAAAGGCAAGGTGCTGACTGGTGAACAAATGCGCTGGGGTCTGGAGAACCTGAATGTCGATGCCGCTCGCCAGAAAGCGCTTGGCGTATTCGACATGTTCCCGCCGATTAAAACCTCTTGCGATGACCATGAAGGTTCTGGCGCGGTGAAGGTCGTTCAGTGGGATGGCAAGCAGTGGATTTCTGTATCGAAGAATTGGATCACTGGCGACAAGGCGCTGGTGCGCAAGCTGCTGGAAGAATCTTCTGCGGCTTATGCGAAAGAAAAAGGCATTACACCGGCTTGCATGAAGTAATCACGAGTAAACGTCTGAAGACATTCGTACCCTGGCACCCGCCGGGGTACCGAGTGTAGCGTGATCAGCTTGACCGCTGTCATCCCGGCACAAGCCGGGATCCAGCAATTTTGGCAGCGCACCTGCTGCTACCACTAATGCGATGACCACCGCCATGACCACTGCCATGACCACCGCACCCATCCTGAACATCAATAATATCGAGGTCATCTACGACCACGTGATCCTTGTGCTCAAGGGCGTATCGCTGTCTGTCCCGCGCGGTAAGATCGTCGCGCTGATGGGTGCGAACGGCGCAGGTAAATCAACGACGCTGAAATCCATCTCGACACTGTTGCGCGGCGAGCGGGGTGATGTCACCAAAGGCAGTATCGAATTCAACGGGGAACGCATCGATCAACTCACGCCAAATGAGCTGGTGCGGCGCGGGCTGTCGCAGGTGATGGAGGGACGTCACTGCTTCGGCCACTTGACGATTGAAGAAAACCTGTTGACGGGTGCGTATACGCGCAAACTGAGCCGCGCCGGTCTGAAAGACGAGCTGGAGAAGGTGTATCACTATTTTCCACGACTAAAGCAGCGACGCGGCTCTCAGGCGGGCTATACCTCGGGGGGTGAGCAGCAGATGTGTGCGATTGGCCGTGCACTCATGGCCAAGCCCTCAATGATCCTGCTCGACGAACCCTCCATGGGTCTCGCACCGCAGATTGTCGAAGAGATCTTCGGCATTGTGCAAGATTTGAACCAGCGCGAGCAAGTGTCCTTTCTGCTGGCAGAACAGAACACGACCATTGCGCTCAAATACGCTGACTTTGGCTACATCCTCGAAAACGGTCGGGTCGTAATGGAAGGCGCCGCCACCGATCTGGCGGCGAATGAAGACGTCAAAGAGTTTTACCTTGGCATGTCCAGCGCTGGTCGCAAGAGCTTCCGCGACATGAAGTTCTACCGCCGCAGAAAACGCTGGCTGGCCTGATCCCTATTCTCTTCCCGGAAAAATCATGAGCACTCTGTACGACGCACTGGAGTCGCGCGATCCGTCCGCGCGCGAAAAAGATCTGTTATCAGCACTGCCCGCGCTGGTTGCGCGCGCCAAGCAGGCCAGCGGCTGGTCCGCGATTCTGAAAGACATCCATCCGCAAGACATCAGCAGCCGCGCCGCACTGGCCCAACTGCCTGTGACTCGCAAGTCGGCGCTCAAGGACATCCAAAAGGCGGCGCTGCCCTTTGGCGGATTGAATGTCACACCCGTCGACAAACTCTCGCGCATCTTCATGTCGCCCGGCCCAATCTTCGATCCCGAAGGGCGAGGCGATGACTGGTGGCGCTATGCGCGCCCGCTGCACGCGCTGGGTGTGCGTGGAGGCGATCTGATCCAAAACTGCTTTGCCTACCATTTCACGCCGGCTGGCCTGATGGTTGAAGGCGGTGCGGCAAAGCTGGGCTGTCCGGTGATACCCGCAGGCATAGGCCAGACCGAGATGCAAGTGCAGGCGATGACGCTGCTGCGGCCGAAGGCCTATGTGGGCACGCCCTCGTTCCTGAAGATCATCATCGAAAAAGCGCAAGAAATGGGCGAAGACATTCGCAGTGTCCGCTATGCGCTGGTCGGTGCGGAAGCGCTGCCGCCGTCGCTGCGCACTTGGCTGAATGAACATGGCGTTCCGCATGTGCTGCAAACTTACGGCTCGGCTGATATCGGCAACATCGCCTATGAAACGCTAAAAGGTGATCAGGTCAATCCCGGCATGGTGCTGGATGAGACACTGATGCTGGAAATCGTGCGCCCTGGCACAGGCGAACCCGTCAGCGATGGCGAGGTCGGTGAGGTGGTCATTACCTCATTCAACCCCGACTATCCGCTGATTCGTTTCGCGACGGGTGATCTGTCGGCTGTACTGACGGGCATATCGCCTTGCGGACGCACGAATACCCGGATCAAGGGCTGGATGGGACGCGCCGATCAAACTACCAAGGTGCGCGCGATGTTTGTGCATCCGTCCCAAGTCGCCGATATCGTGCGTCGCCACCCGGTCATACTCAAGGCACGCCTGGTGATCACGGGCGACATGGGTAATGACGAGATGACTTTGCATTGCGAGGTCGCTGACACTACCACCGCATCCTCCCATGCCGAGACTATCGTGGCCTCAATCCGCGACATGACCAAGCTGCGCGGCGAGGTTAAATTTGTGGGACAAGGCAGTTTGCCGAATGATGGCAAGGTGATCGATGACGCGCGCAGCTACCAATAAGACCCTGACCGAAGCAAGAAATGATGCCTCACATCAAACCATCACTGGCGCATACCAAAACAAAACCCCGGCAGCCTGATGCTGGCTGCCGGGGTGTTTAATATCCAACCATGGTTCAACGCATTCGCTCAGTCGGCGTCTGCCAGCGCCATGCGTCGCGACACCTTGTTCAACGCCTGTTCCAGCACATCGACAGAACCTGAGCGTTGGCGGTCTGTACCCGCCCGAGCGGCAAGACTGTCGGCAAACAAGCGCTTACCCTCGGCATCGAGCTGATCCAGTTGCGGTGCCGCCTCGAACAGGAACAGCAGCTCATCGCCCCACAAAACATCCTGATCATCGACCCACTCCGGATCAATCGCATTCGGATGACTATTGTCTGGCGCAGAGAGATATAAATTGACCAGGCACTCAAGCAGAAAACTTTTATCGCTAATCTGACCATCCACGATCATATTCGCATGCTTGTAAAAACCTGGAAGCCGCTGCGGATCGATCCCATCGAGTACCGCTGTTTTTGCGCCCAAGGCCAGATGCACTGACGCCGCATCCTCGCGTAGTTGCACGCGTGGCTCGCTATGGGATTTGAGTATCGGCGCCGATGCAGCCGATGATTTTGCCGCCTTGGTACTTCGTACCTTCAACGTAGGCGAACCCTCGGTGCTATGCTTTTCGCTGGTTTTTGGCGTTACAGGCTGAGACACATTCCCAATGGCAATCTGCCCCGGTTTGATGGAATGAATTCCCATGTTGACCTCTCACTAGTAGTAAATATTTTGAAAAATGCTTGATTCGAATAAGCACGTTAGTCGTCATTCGATTCAGAGGCTGTGGGCTGCGCTCCGATTAGTCACCAGCACCAGTCACCAGCACCAGTCACCAGAAGCCGTCACCTGAAGCAGTGGCCTATAGGCATTGTCTACCCCGTTTGTTTGAAAAAATTGTCTATCCATAGACAGTCTTGCTTGATAAGAACGTTCTTTGCGCCTTTGTCGGTTACAAAAGTCTGTCGCCAGTTCTCTTCTGTTGTCGAATAGCCAGAAATAATTCATGCCGAAGGTGACGCTGAGCAACTCCCTGTTGGGCGGCAAACCGATGGGGCTTTGCGATACAAGAATCAGCAGAATAAAGGCCTTGGTAAAAGGTGCTTAGCGGTGACCGGGGCTGTGCCATCAGCACTACATCAGACCCTGGTAGCGCGTTCGCTGATCGTACGGGAAGATTCAGGCGCCTGACCCGCATCAAACAAGCAAGTTCCCTCCATGAAAAACCCTTGATCGGCTTGCGTTCCTAAAAGCGACCGACAGCAAAAGCCAGTCGGACATCATATGGAGGAGTATCTATGCTTTCCCTACCCAAGGTATTGCCACGGCTCAAACAATTCAAGTCTGCTGGCACGACATCGAACCCGCCGAAACCATCGTCTACCTACCCACTGATGCGTACCAAAGTGCGCCGTGCCGATTACTATCTTGATGCGAGTTGGCATACCCGAAAGAGCTTTCGAGCGATCAGAGAACATGCCATTCAGACCTCAGACACACTGGGTCCCAAAACCGCAAGCGAATCACTGATCGGTCAGATCGATATTTTGCTGTGGTCGATCAGGCCGGAGCTGCCGGATGACGAACAAAGCAAGACCATGTACCTGTCTTTGTTGTCGCGGCAACTACAGGCATTGGATGCAAGTACGCTCGAATGGCTCGCACCAGCGCTTGAACAAGCCAAGTACGAATGCCATGTCACTGAAACGATTATCGATGACCAACTCTACATCGAGCATGGGTTCTCTAATGGGCCGCCGCACACGCACCAACGAACGGTACTGACTACGTCTGAATTTCTTCACACGATAGACCACGCACGAGAGGTCGTGCAAACCCGCCATATCGATCCGGATCTGGCGCTGACCGATACGGCCAAGCAGGCCGCCCGGAATCAGCTTGCGATCAATGCGTCGCAATGGGCTTCGGGCGACAGATCGCTTGCCTGTCTTGACCAGCTTGCTCAATCGCTGGCAAACGCACTCGATACCTGCATCGGCGCACCCTTGCTGACTGTAGGCACCGCACTGCCGGATGCTAGTACCGTCACCTGGCGAGATGGTCGGCTGGTGATTGACGAGGCGACCGCCGCCACCTTGCTGCACCCTGGCAGCGACGAATTGTTTGCACGTGTTCAGCGGGACATTCTGGAATGCCTGCTGCTGAAGCGATGTGCCAGCCGCCCGACCGATACTGATCACGCCATGCAGATACTACGGCCTGCCCTGTGGGCCGTAATAGAGCAGATCGAGAGTCTGCCACCTTCTGTGATCATCTCTGCGGAAAGACGCCGAGCATTGCGCGAAGCGATCGCACTGGCAGAGCCACCTGGCAGCATTCAGATCATGCCCACCGTAGGCGCCACCTTGGGGCATGCATGGATAAAACCGCATTTATCCATCACACCGGATAAGCTCGGAAACGCAAATACCGTCGGAACACGCTACATGCACGGTGGCGGCCAGCCGCAGCCTAAACATTCGACCATTAACGAATGGTCTATACGTTGGCTGACCCCGCAAGAGATGGAGGAATGTAACCCGGCGCAAGAAGCTTGGCATCTCGACGTGCCCATCGGCGCGTCACAACTCGCATTGGCCGCCCGCTCGCTGGCAAAGGAATGGAAAGCCTCTGGCCAGCACTATCGCTTCGCCGAAGTTCAGCCCGACAAACCCGCTTCCGGCTGCAGGATCAGCGTCTGGGAAAGCGTGCGGCGTGCGATGAGCCCGATCCTGCTCGAGTGCTTCGATGAATTCAACCGGGGTCTTCCGCTGCCGGAGACACCCACGGCGCTGTGGGAGCGACTGCGGAATTTCAAGTACTGGCTGCAGCGCATCGCTAAAGACTGAGCAGATCCGAAGGGGTCGCAGGGAGGTGCCGACATTGACTTATAATCGACGGCACTCGAATAAAAACATCCGGAGATCGCATGGCCCTCCCCGCAGTACTTCAGCATCTGAGCCTTCCTGTCATTTCAGCCCCCATGTTCATCGCCAGCGTGCCGGCGCTCGTCATCGAGCAGTGCAAGGCCGGTATCGTGGGATCTTTCCCTGCGCTGAATGCCCGTCCGGCAGCGCAGCTCGATGTCTGGCTGACTGATATCAAGCAGGCGCTGGCAGCGCACAAGGCAGCGAATCCTGATGCCATCATCGGCCCGATTGCGGTGAACCAGATCGTGCATGGGTCGAATGATCGCCTTGAGCATGATGTAGAAGTCTGCGTGAAGCATCAGATACCAATCACCATTTCCTCGCTGCGCGCACCACCCAAAGAAATGCTCGATGCGATTCACAGCTACGGCGGCATTGTGCTGCATGATGTGATCTCGATCCGTCATGCACAAAAGGCGCTGGAGGCGGGTGTCGACGGATTGATTCTGGTGGCTTCCGGTGCAGGCGGGCATGCGGGCCGGCTTTCGCCGTTCGCATTGGTGGGCGAGATACGGAAGTTCTACAGTGGGACCGTAGTGCTGTCTGGTTCGATCACCACCGGCGACAGCATTCTGGCTGCTCAGTCCATGGGCGCCGATTTTGCATATATCGGTTCACGCTGGCTGGCCACCAAAGAAGCAAACACCAGCGAAGGCTATCGACAGGCGATTCTTGAATCCACGGCGGCCGATGTGGTGTATACCGATTATTTCACCGGTGTACACGGTAATTACCTGAAAAAATCCATCGTCAAAGCAGGGCTGGATCCAGAAAATCTGCCCGAAGGTAACAAGAACGCGATGAGTTTTTCCAGTGGCGGCAACAGCGACGCCAAAGCATGGCGCGATATCTGGGGCGCGGGTCAGGGTGTGGGCTTGATGGACGATGTGCCTAGCGTAGCTGAGATGGTCGCACGACTGCGCAACGAATATCTGGCTGCCCGCGCCCGCGTGATGGCAACCGACTATCCGCGCGGCTGATGCGCGTCAGGGCTGCTCCCAGCCTTCGCTGTCTAGCATCACGCCTCATGCCGGTTCGACATTCACTAGCTCATTACCCTCGATTTTTACGGCGTTCACGCGCTTGAGCTGCGTAATTACCCAATGCGACAAATGAATATCGCCAAAATTCATGTGGCGACGATTGGCTGACTGAATCAGCGGCACCTTGCTGATCAGATTCGGCACATCGGACAGCTTGATTCTCTGCTTGTCCATCAGCAGAAATTTGAACAGTACCTTGATACCGTTTTGCGCATTGCGCAGAGGATCTGCCTCGAGATACCGTATCCGCGAGTGCGCGGCTTCAATGGCATCTTGCACCTCGGTGAAAGGCCGTCCGTGTCCAGGGATCACCAGACGCACATCGAGCGCTTCAATCATGTCCAGCGTGTCGCGGGTCTCACGGAATCCCGCATAGCTTTCGAGCGCCGGAAAAATCACGCCAAAGCCTTTTTCCCAGAGTGCGTCGGCAGAAATCAGGATGCCATGCTGCTCGCAGAACAGCACATAAGAATACGGATGATGACCGGGTGCGAACAAAACCTTCCAATCCATGCCCCCAAGGCGGACTACCTGATCAGGCTTGACTCCTTCGTCCGCACGAAAAGGATCGCAACGCTGTCCAGTTGCATCGAAGGACAGCGTGCGCTTGTCCCAGCGCTGAACTCGTTGCAGCTCGGCTGCCGGTATCGCGGTATGCACTTTCGGATAATGCTCTTGGAGAATGCGATTGCCACCACAATGATCTGAGTGCAGATGTGTGTTGTAGATCGCGTCCAGCGGCCTGCCTTTGAGCAAATCCTGAATCAGCGCCAGTGTCTGCTCGGCATGCTTCACGTAGCCCGTGTCAACAACTGCCGTACGCTCATTATCGATAAACACAATATTATTCGACGAGAGCCAGCCGCGCTCGAGGACACGCATGTTTTTTGGCAGCTTCATGGTTTGATCTGATAAGCAAGTGAAATTCTGGCGAATTCGGCTAACAATTCAGGCGTGCCGCCATTGAAGGTCGTGAACGCATTGCCTGTTCTGACGACAAGCCGCGGTGGAGATAACCAACCGGCGAGCGGAATACCGATCAGCTTGGCACTGCGAATTTCATTCCAGCTGGCCTGTCGGTTCCACAGCCAGCTCTGGCGTATGCCCTCGGCATCGATCGTGACCTCGGAGCGCAAAAACCCGGCGTACGACAGTGCCAGCATCAGCATCGCTGCGATGAAAAGCAGGCGCACGCCCCAGCTGTAATCCACCAGCGCATACCGTAAAGCGAAGCTCACGCCATACCCGGCGAGCGCCACCGTCACCACGGTCGCCAGCATCTTGAACCAGGGGCTGTAGGCTGGCCCGGTAAGCGTTTGGGACGGTTGATAAAACTTTGTATGCATGGGCAGTGATTGTGCCGTGGTGCTTGCTCGCCGCACGATTCAGGAACGTCTTGTCGCACGCCGGCGAATGATCTCTTCCCAGATCGTACGTTTTTTTGACTCCGGCGCAACGCTCCAGTCGGTGATTTCATTCAAGGTTCGCTGACAGCCGATGCAGAGTCTGCTCGCGCGATCCATCTGACAAATGCCGACACAAGGCGATGGCATCGGGCCTTCATGCTTGGCGGGGTCGAATTCTTGAAGGTTGATGGTCATGGCAGCGTCATTGTGAGACATCAGAGGCCAGCGCGCTGTTTTTTCTCTGCCAGCTTTGCATGAAATTTCTCAGGCGCGATCACCGCACGCTCGTGCTCACCCTCGCTGATCTTGTCCAGACCATCCCAGGCCTCGACCTTGAAGCGCACGCGGCGGCCCTCAACGGCAATCACCTCACCGCGTATGGTCAGCGTCATGCCCGGTGGTGTCGCTGCCAGATGAGAAAAGCTCACATGGACGCCCAGGCTTTGCTCATTCGGCCAGTCCACATACGGCATGATGCCCAGAGTGCAGGCCAGCTCCATCAGTCCGACCATATAGCCCGTCGCCAGCACTGCCGGCATGTCATTCGCAAAATCCACGTGCTGGCCAAACAGTTGCGGCACCACGGAATGCTCGGGAACGATGGTCTGCCATTCGAAGCGTAGGCCGGGTTTCAGTTCAGGGCTCATGGTCTGTCTCGCTCTCAGGCGGCGCGCTTGGCCGCAATCGCGCTGCCCGCGCGACTGGACGATTTGCGGCCCAGCTGTTCGGAAATGAATTGCCCGGCATCGACCACGGCGTCCAGCGAGATACCGGTCGATATACCCAGTCCATGCATCAGGTACAGCACATCTTCTGTGGCGACGTTGCCAGTCGCGCCCCTTGCATACGGGCAGCCGCCCAAGCCGGCGACGGACGAGTGATAGATCACCACACCGACTTCCAGCGCTGCATAAATATTCGCCAGTGCCTGACCATAGGTGTCATGAAAATGTCCGGCGAGTCGCTCTAGGGGGAATTCTTTCGCGGCTCGCTCAAAGACACGTTTCACCTGACCTGCGGTGCCGACACCGATGGTGTCAGCAATATCGATCTCGTCGCAGCCCAGATCGCGCATGCGTCTGACTACATCAGCCGCCGCCTCTGGTGTGACTTCGCCCTGATAAGGACAACCCAGCGCACAGCTGACACTGCCGCGCAGCCGCATGCCGTGCTGCTTGGCCGCCTGTGCGACGTCACGGAAGCGCTCTATCGATTCCGCGATCGAGCAATTGATGTTCTTTTGCGAAAAAGCCTCTGATGCAGCGCCAAAGATTACGACCTCATCCATCTTTGCCGCCAATGCTGCATCAAAACCCTTCATGTTCGGCACCAGCGCCGAATAGATCGTGCCAGGTCGGCGCTGAATGCCCTGCATCACCTCGGAAGATGTCGCCATCTGTGGCACCCATTTCGGCGACACGAACGAGACCGCCTCGACATTCGGGATACCTGCATCGCTCAGTCGGTTCACCAGGTCGATCTTTACGTCAGCTGAGATCGTCTGCTTTTCATTTTGCAGTCCATCGCGCGGGCCGACTTCGACAATTTTTACCGCCACAGGTAATAAAGAAGCGCTCATCAGTTTTCCTTGTGTTCGAATGACAGGAGCTGTGCGCCTTCGGTGACCTGATCACCTACCGCGTACAGCAATTCAGTGACCGTGCCTTGGGAGGGGGCGTTGATCGTATGCTCCATCTTCATCGCCTCCATGATCAAGAGAGGCGTACCCTTGTCCACTTGCGCGCCCGCATCCACCAGCAGCGCGACGATCTTGCCTGGCATGGGTGCTGTCAGACGGCCGCTACCGACCTCCTGCTCGCCCGCATGCGCGATCGGGTTGCTCCAGTCCAGTGACCAGTGTTGGCCGCCATGGAATATCTGAAAACTATCACCACTGCTTACAACACTCGCCGTCAGCGCTTGTCCATCCACGCTGACGCTCAGCTGATGACCAGTACGTGAAAAATCGCTCAGTAGTGCGGTACCGCGATCCGTGTTCAGCCGTACTCCGGTGCGCTCATACGCCAGACCGAGCAGGCGCTCGCCCGTCGCATCCATAAAGCTGAGCCTGCGAGTCAGCGAGCCATTCATTCGCCAGCCAGAAGTCTGCGACCACGGATCCGCTGAGGCTTGCGACTCAGACAGTATCAAAGCCGCACAGGCCAGCGCCAGCACCGGCAATGGCGAGGGCATTGCCATCGGAAACAGTTCATCATGATGACGCTCTATCAGTCCGGTGTCGAGTTCAGCGGCTGAGAATGGCTTACTGGTGATCAGGCGACCCAAAAACGCTACATTGGTCGACAAGCCGACCACCTCGAACCTCGCCAGTGCCTGCGCCATGCGCGCCAGCGCCTGCGCGCGATCGTCACCCCAGACAATCAGCTTCGCAATCATCGGATCGTAGTAGGGCGTGATCGCATCGCCCTCGCGCACACCGGCATCAACCCTTACGACATCCTCACGTGTGAACTCGGCGGCGACAGGCATGCGCAGATGTTGCAGGCGACCTGTCGATGGCAGGAAGCCTTTCTCCGGATTCTCTGCATACACACGCGCCTCAATCGCATGGCCCTGTATCTTCAGGTCTTGCTGTAGTAAAGGCAGTCTTTCACCCGCCGCCACCCGCAATTGCCATTCGACCAGATCCGTGCCGGTGATCATCTCGGTTACCGGATGCTCGACCTGCAGCCGGGTGTTCATTTCCATGAAATAGAAACTGCCATCCTGCTGCGCAATAAATTCCACCGTGCCTGCGCCAACATAACCGACGGCGCGCGCCGCCGCGACGGCCGCGTCCCCCATCGCCTTGCGGCGTTCCGCAGTCATGCCGGGGGCGGGCGCTTCTTCCAGCACTTTTTGGTGACGACGCTGAACCGAGCAATCGCGTTCGAACAGCGACGCGCAATGGCCGTGCGTGTCAGCAAACACTTGTATTTCGATATGACGCGGGCGCACCAGATATTTTTCGACCAGCACGCGCTCATCACCAAAGCTGTTCTTCGCCTCGCGCTGACACGAGGCTAGCGCTGCCGCAAAATCTTCGCTACGCTCGACGATACGCATGCCCTTGCCGCCACCGCCTGCACTCGCCTTTAGCAGCACTGGATAAGCGATCTTGTCTGCCTGCTGTTGAAGAAAGACTGCATCCTGATTCTCGCCGTGATAGCCGGGTACCAATGGCACACCCGCCTTTTCCATCAACGCCTTCGCCGCTGACTTCGATCCCATCGCACGAATCGCTGATGCTGGCGGACCGATGAATACCAGCCCGGCTGCCGCGCAGGCATCTGCAAACGCTGCGTTCTCTGACAAGAAGCCATAGCCCGGATGAATCGCCTGCGCGCCCGCTGCTTGCGCGGCCGCGATGATGCGATCTGCTTTCAGATAACTGTCCGCCGCTGCCGCACCACCGATCGCCATTGCTTCGTCGCAGAAGGCCACATGCCGCGCGCCTGTATCCGCTTCCGAGTACACCGCTACCGTGCGAATGCCCAGCCGACGCGCGGTCGTCGCCACCCGGCAGGCAATCTCGCCGCGATTTGCGATCAGTATCTTGTTGAACATCGTCTCACTCCGGTGCCTGTGGTCACGCTAGGTTTTGTTCTACTGGAATTGCAGTTACGGTTAATTCATATTTCATCGGCTGGCTTAGAGATCGTCATCCCAGTGAAAGCTGAGATCCATGGTCGCCAGCTGCTAGCCTTCGAAAATACGATTGACATTCACAACGATGGATTCCGGCCTGCGCCGGAATGACGATTCAGGCGCCATTGGACTCATTGGACTCATTGGACTCATTGGACTCATTGGACTCATTGGACTCATTGGACTCATTGGACTTCACGCCACGTTCTCCAACACCCTCAGCGTTCCCTCCCCCAGCCCCGCAATCTCTTCTTCCGTCAGCACATACGGCGGCATCCAGTAGACCGTCGTACCGATTGGCCTCAGCAGCAATTCCTGCTTTAGCGCTGCCGTAAAAAACCGTCGAGCAAATGCTTCTCGCACTGGCGGCTCGACATCGAAGGCCATAATCATTCCGGTTTGCCTCGGATGCCGGACTGCCGGATGCGCGGCGACTTTCGCCAGAGCTTCTCCCAGCCACTGTGAACGCTGTCGATTGGAGGCAATCACATCGTCTTCTTCAAACATTTCCAGTGTTGCCAATGCGGCTCGACAGGCGAGCGGATTACCCGTATACGAATGCGAATGCAAAAACCCGCGCGCGATATCCGGGTGGTAAAACGCCTGGTAAACAGTCTCCGTGGTCATGACTAGCGACAGCGGCAGGTAGCCCCCACTGATGCCCTTGGACAGACACATAAAATCCGGCCAGATCGTCGCCTGCTCACACGCAAAAAAACTCCCCGTGCGGCCGCATCCCACTGCGATTTCATCTGCAATCAAATGCACACTGAATTCATCGCACAGTGCGCGTAACTGGCGCAGATAATCTGCGTCATACATGGCCATGCCGACTGCGCACTGCACCAAGGGCTCAACGATCACGGCTGCAATGCGATCCGCACGACGTTCGAGTAGCAGGCGCATCGCGTTAATGGCACGCGCAACGACATCCCCACTCGTTTCGCCATCGCCTGCCTTGCGCGCATCCGGGTTCATTACAACATGGGCGCGGCGGAACATACCGCCATAAGCCTCGGTAAACACCGGCACATCGGTCACGCCCAGCGCACCGACGGTCTCGCCGTGATAACTGCCCTCCAGGCAAACGAATTCCTGCTTCTCAGCATGTCCAGTGTTGCGCCAGTAATGAAAGCTCATCTTCAGGGCAATCTCGACCGCCGACGCGCCATCGGACGCATAAAAGCAATGCCCGAGATGATGGTCGGTGAGCGCTGACAATCGTTCAGACAGCTGCACCACGGGTTCATGGGTAAAGCCAGCGAGCATGGCATGCTCAAGCCGATCAAGCTGATCTTTCAGCGCCGCATTGATGCGTGGATTCGCATGGCCAAAAAGATTCACCCACCACGAGCTGACCGCATCCAGATAGCGTCGTCCTTCATGATCCATCAGCCAGGCGCCTTTGCCGTGACTGACCGCGACTAGCGGCAAGCTCTCGTGGTGCTGCATCTGCGTGCACGGATGCCAGACGCTGGCAAGGCTGCGCGCGACCCAGTCCGAATCGCTGATCGTGCTGCTACTTGTATTCATGGTGTGCGACTCGATGCTTTACATCCGGAACACGCCAAAGCGCGTCTCGGGAATCGGCGCATTCAGCGATGCGGACAAGCCAAGCCCAAGGACCGTGCGGGTATCTGCCGGATCGATGATGCCATCGTCCCATAGGCGTGCGCTCGCGTAGTAAGGGTGACCTTGCACTTCATACTGATCGCGGATCGGGCGCTTGAAGGCTTCTTCTTCGTCGGCACTCCAGCTGCCACCTTTGGCTTCGATGCCATCGCGACGCACGGTAGCCAACACACTGGCGGCCTGCTCACCGCCCATCACCGAGATGCGGGCATTCGGCCACATCCACAACATGCGCGGTGAGTAGGCACGACCGCACATGCCGTAATTACCAGCGCCAAAGCTGCCGCCAATGATGACCGTGAATTTCGGCACCGCGGCTGTCGCGACTGCCGTCACCATCTTCGCGCCATGGCGGGCAATGCCTTCGTTCTCATACTTGCGCCCAACCATGAAGCCGGTGATGTTCTGCAAAAAGACGAGAGGTATTTTCCGCTGACAGCACAGCTCGATGAAATGCGCACCCTTGACCGCCGATTCGGAAAACAGAATACCGTTGTTAGCGATGAGACCGACTGGCATACCGTGAAGATGTGCAAAGCCGCAGACCAGCGTGGAGCCAAACCGTGGCTTGAACTCATCCAGCTCGCTACCATCCACGATGCGAGCAATGATTTCGCGCACATCGAAGGGCTTGCGGGTGTCGGTAGGGATCACGCCATACAGCTCGCTCGGGTCATAACGCGGCGGCACAGGCTCGCGTAGCAGCAAGGGCTCGGGCTTCTTGCGATTGAGATTGCCGATCAGCGTGCGCGCCAGCGACAGCGCATGCAGATCGTCCTGCGCGAGATGGTCAGCCACTCCGGAGAAACGAGTGTGCACATCGCCTCCGCCCAGATCTTCGGCACTCACCACCTCGCCTGTTGCGGCCTTGACCAGCGGTGGGCCGCCAAGAAAGATCGTTCCCTGATTTTTTACGATGATGGATTCATCACTCATCGCCGGCACATAGGCGCCACCGGCGGTGCAAGAACCCATAACCACGGCGATCTGCGGAATGCCCTGTGCGGACATATTCGCCTGATTAAAAAAGATGCGGCCGAAATGATCGCGATCAGGGAATACATCATCTTGATTCGGCAGGTTTGCACCGCCGGAATCCACCAGGTAGATGCAAGGAAGATTATTCTGCTGCGCAATCTCTTGCGCACGCAGATGCTTCTTCACCGTCATCGGGTAGTAGGTCCCCCCCTTGACAGTCGCGTCATTGCACACAATCACGCACTCAATGCCTTTGACACGACCGATGCCGGTAATGATGCCGGCGCAGGGCGCGGCGTGGTCATACATGTTGAATGCAGCGCAGCTTCTCGCAGTGCGCTCGGAGTTCATCCACCAGCGTCTGCATCGCTGCGGCATTGGCCGCGAACTCGGCCGAGCGTGGATTGAGTTGGCTGTCGATGGCGGGCATGGCATTCCTTGAAAAACTTAAGCTAGCTTAGGCTTTGATATCGCCATCGACATACCACCAGCGGCCGTCGCGACGAATAAAACGGCTAGTCTCATGCAGTCGGCGCGCGCGACCGCCCACCTTGGCGCGCGCGATGAATTCCACAGTGCCATCATTGCCCTCTTCCTGAGCGGCGCGCACTTCGAGCCCATCCCATTTGATGCTGGGCTCGATAAGCTCCTCGGCGGGGCAGGTGGCGGGATCCCAGGTCGCTTTCAGGTAGGCCTCGTTAGCCAGTACGTAGGCGGTGTAACGTGAGCGCATCAGCTGCTCGGGTGTTTGCGGTAACTCGGCTTCGCTAATAAACCGGCCGCAACAGGTTTCAAGGGCTTCTCCGCCACAGGGGCAAGGCTTGACGATTTGTATGCTCATAGTGTCTGACATCAGATTGCCAGTGCGCGTCCTATTAAAATCTTTTGAATATCGCTGGTACCTTCGTAAATCTGACAGACACGCACATCGCGATAAATACGCTCGACTGGAAAATCTGCAAGGTAACCATAGCCCCCATGGATCTGTATCGCATCGGTACAGACCTTCTCGGCCATTTCGCTCGCCAGCAATTTTGCCATCGCTGCCTCTTTCAGGCATGGCAAGCCGGCATCCTTCATCGCCGCTGCATGCCAGACCAACTGGCGCGCCGCCTCGATCTGCGTCGCCATGTCGGCCAGACGGAACTGTACCGCCTGATGCTCGAACAGGGTTTTTTCAAAGCTTTGCCGGTCTTTCGAGTAAGCGAGTGCCGCTTCAAATGCTGCGCGTGCCATGCCTATCGCCTGTGCAGCGATGCCGATACGGCCACCTTCCAGGCCAGACAACGCGATCTTGTAGCCCATGCCTTCTTCGCCGATCAGATTCTCGGCAGGCACTCGGCACTCTTCAAACACGATCTGTGCGGTGTCGGACGAATGCTGGCCGAGTTTTTCTTCGATACGCGCGACGATGTAGCCCGGCGTGTTGGTCGGCACCCAGAACGCGCTAATGCCGCGCTTGCCTGCCCCTTTGTCGGTGATGGCCATCACGATCGCCACATCCGCATGCTTGCCGCTGGTGATGAATTGCTTGACGCCGTTGATCACATAGCTGTCGCCATCGCGTCGTGCTGTCGTGCGTAACGCCGACGCATCGCTGCCTGCATGCGGCTCGGTCAGACAGAATGCACCCAGCATCTCGCCTTTCGCCAGCGGTAGCAGCCATTGCTGCTGTTGCTGTTCGTTAGCGAAAGCCATGCCGATGCTGCACACTGGACAGTTGTTGACCGAAATGATGGTCGAGGTGCCGCCATCACCGGCTGCGATTTCTTCCAGTACTAGCGCCAGCGACAAGTAGTCGAGTCCGGCACCACCCAATTCTTGCGGCACAGCGACGCCAAAAGCACCTAGTTCGGCCAACTGTCTGAGCGCGTCTTTCGGAAATTCATGCTCGCGGTCCCAGCGAGCGGCATGCGGTGCGAGCTGCTGCTGCGAAAAATCGCGCAGCGCGTCGCGGATCATTTGATGTTGTTCTGAGAG
>RGFZ01000027.1 GCA_010024875.1 Oxalobacteraceae bacterium
GGCTGCTGATGACCGGGCAGCCGCTGTTCCGGCCCTGTACGCCCTATGGCGTGATGAAAATGCTGGAATCAATCAACTACCCGGTACGGGGTGCGCATGCGGTCGTGGTCGGCGCATCGAACATCGTCGGCAAGCCGCAGGCCATGCTTCTCTTGCAAGCGGGTGCCACTGTCACTATTTGCAATTCCAAGACACGCGACCTGGGTCATCATGCGCGCGACGCGGACATTCTGGTGGTGGCTACCGGTAAGCGGAACATCGTGACCGCCGATATGGTCAAGCCCGGCGCAGTGGTCATCGACGTTGGCATGAACCGCGACGATGCCGGCAAGCTATGCGGTGATGTGGACTACGGCCCATGCGCAGAGGTGGCAGGTTGGATCACGCCGGTGCCCGGCGGCGTCGGACCCATGACCATCACCATGCTGCTGGTGAATACGATCGAAGCCGCAGAGCGCGGCTGATCACTCGAACTGACCAAACCCTGAACCATGACTGAAAACGCATTACTGGATTTTTCCGACCTGCCCCGCTTCGATCTGTTCAAACCCGATCACGTCACGCCGGCTATCAGCCAGTTGCTGGACGAAGCGCGCGCCACCGTCTCCGCGCTCGAATCACCCGGGGCACCCTTCAGCTGGCAAGAATTTGTGCTGCCTCTGGAGCGCGTCACCGAGCGACTCGGACGCGCATGGGGCGTGGTCGGCCATTTGAACGCGGTGGTTGATACGCCCGAGCTGCGCGCCGCCTACAACGACAACCTGCCCAAGGTCACCGAATTCTGGACCGAGCTGGGACAAAACCTCAAGCTGTTTGAAAAATACAAGGCGCTGCAGGCCAGCGGCGAATATCAGACGCTGAATGCAGCGCGCAGAAAAATCATCGACCACGCGATCCGTGATTTTCGTCTGGGCGGCGCCGAGCTGCCGGACGACAAGAAAGCGCGCTTTGCCGAGATACAGGAGCAACAGGCCGCACTGTCGACTCGCTTTTCCGAGAATGTGCTCGACGCCACCAATGCCTACGAATTCATCGTCGATGACGAAAGCCGCTTATCCGGACTGCCGGACGATGTGAAACAGGCAGCACGTGCATCGGCGGAACGCGAAGGCAAAACCGGCTGGCGCTTCACGTTGCACTTTCCCTCGTATTTCCCGGTGCTGCAGTATGCGGATGACCGCGCTCTGCGCGAAACGCTCTACCGAGCCAGCGCGACCAAGGCATCGGAACTCGGTGTGAACCCGGACTGGGATAACACCCAAAACATTATCGATATCCTGAAGCTGCGTGACGAAGAAGCAAAATTGCTTGGATATGCGAATTTCGCTGAGGTATCGCTGGTGCCTAAGATGGCGACCTCGCCACAGCAAGTGATCCAGTTCTTGCAAGATTTGGCAAAGCGCGCGCGTCCGTTTGCAGAGAATGATCTTGCGGAGCTGAAGAACTTTGCAAAAACCGAGCTCGGATTGGACAAGCTCGATGCCTGGGACATGGCCTACGCCTCGGAAAAGCTACGCGAGAAGCGCTATGCATTCTCCGAGCAGGAAGTGAAGCTCTACTTCCCTGAGCATAAAGTCGTTGGCGGCCTGTTCAGGCTAATACAGAACATGTTCGGTGTCGAGATCCAGCCTGACCAGAGCCCGGTCTGGCATGCCGATGTGAAGTTTTATCGGATCGAGAAAAAAGGCCAGCTGATTGGACAGTTCTATCTCGATCTGTATGCGCGCAAGGGCAAGCGAGGCGGCGCATGGATGGACGATGCGCGCGGCCGCAAGAATCTTGCCGGCGACTTGCAAACACCGATCGCTTATCTGACCTGCAATTTCACCGAACCCGCGATCGTCGATGGCGTGAAAAAACCCGCTTATTTCACGCATGATGAAGTCATCACGCTGTTCCATGAATTCGGCCATGGCCTGCATCACATGCTGACCGCCGTTGATGAGCTGGGCGTATCGGGTATCGCGGGTGTCGAGTGGGATGCGGTCGAGCTGCCCTCGCAGTTCATGGAGAATTTTTGCTGGGAATGGGATGTATTGCAACACATGACTGAGCACGCAGACACCGGAAAAACGCTGCCGCGTACGCTGTATGACAAGATGATCGCTGCGAAGAATTTTCAGTCCGGCATGCAGATGCTAAGACAGGTCGAATTCTCACTGTTCGACATGCATCTGCATTTCGATTACGACCCGAATGGGCGCAAGACGGTCGCTGAGCTGCTCGCCGACGTACGGCATCACGTTGCCGTGGTGATTCCGCCGGCATTCAATCGCTTCCAGCACTCTTTCTCGCACATCTTTGCCGGTGGTTATGCGGCGGGATACTACAGCTACAAGTGGGCAGAAGTCTTGTCAGCGGATGCCTACGGCGCGTTCGAGGAAGCCCAAGGCGACCCGAACCGCCTCGCCGAGACCGGGCTGGCTTTCCACCGCGAGATCCTGTCGGTCGGCGGCTCGCGTCCTGCGCTCGAATCCTTCACTGCCTTCCGTGGCCGCGAACCCAGCATCGATGCGCTGCTGCGGCACAATGGCATGGTATCGGCCTGATCCGTAAGCTGACGTAGAAAAAAATGACGCGCGTCGATTTTCATAGCAAGGTATCAGACAAAGTGCTGTACGCTTGCCGTCTGGTGCGCAAGGCGCGCGCGGCGGACATGAAAGTTGTCGTGCATCTGGAAGATTCGCATCAGCTGCGTGTATTCGATGAGGCACTGTGGACCTTTTCGGAGCAGGATTTCCTGCCCCATGTACAGGCAGGCGATGCGCTGGCGGCTCAGACGCCGGTGATCCTGTCGCAAGATGCGAATGATCCGCTACCGCATCATCAGGTGCTGATCAATCTGTCGCAGCGCACGCCCGAGCACTTTGCGCGCTTTGAACGTCTGTTCGAGATCTTGTCCACTGACGAGTCGGACCTCGCCGCAGGTCGGGAACGTTACAAACAATACCAGCAGCGTGGTTATCCCATGACCCACTTCGTGGCAGAAAAAACATGACCCCACCAAACCAGCACGATACTGAGATCCCCATCCTCACAGATATTCTCCACGAAGATCCGGTGGGGTCCGGTGTAGTAGCCGATGTAGCAGCCGATGCGACGGCCAGCGAGGCAGCCGATGCAGATGCCGAGCTGCTGCGCGAGATCGAGGAAGAGATCAGCGCGCGCATCGCTGCGGAACTTTCCGACCAGATACCTATTCTGATAGAGGCCGCGCTGCAAGAACACCTGCCGCAAGCGGTCGGCTCCAAGCTTCAGGCAGAAATCATGACGGCGCTGGCCGCGACTTTGCCTCTGGCTGCCGAGGCCGCCACCGAACAGGTCGCCGGCACACTGGCACAGGAAATCGGCGCGCTGCTGGAACAAAGACTGGAGATGCGGGTGCGAGAAGTCGTCGCTCAGGAATTCTCGCGATTGCAGCAGTGATACTGTGAACCGACGATGCGAATACGCCTCCCTGTGGCGCAAATGACGCCGCAAACTCGAGGCAGCTGCTTACAATTCGCGCGTAACCAATCTATTTGATGAATAGTCAGTGCGGCAGAGTGCCACCCAAGCCGCATCACCATCGAAAACACCGGAAGATTCAATGAAAGTCATCGTACTGGGCGCGGGCATTGTCGGCACCGCTTCCGCCTGGTTCCTGCAAAAGGCCGGCCACGACGTTACCGTCATCGAGCGCCAGCCCGGCGCCGCTCAGGAAACCAGCTTCGCCAATGGCGGACAGATCTCCGTCTCGCATGCAGAACCTTGGGCCAATCCCTCCGCACCGCTGAAAGTGCTCAAGTGGCTGCGCCGCGAAGATGCACCGCTGCTGTTCAGGCTGCGTCCCGAATGGCTGCAATGGCGATGGGGTCTGGAATTCCTGCGCCAGTGCACGCCCAGTCGCACCGCACACAATATTCGTCAGATCGTCGCCATTGCCGAGTACAGCCGACAGACCTTGCAAGCACTGCGAGCCGAGACCGATATTGCCTACGACTGCGAGACGCGCGGCATACTGCATTTCTACACTGATGAGCGCGAATTCGAGCAGTCGCTGCCGGCAGCGCAGCTGATGCGCGACCTGGGCTGCCCGCGCGAAACCGTCAGTACCGAAGACGTGTTGAGAATAGAACCCTCGCTCGCACCAGTGCGGCACAAGATCGTTGGCGGCGATTTCACTGCGACGGATGAGTCAGGCGATGTTCACAAGTTCACCACCGGGCTCGCTGACCATTGCGCAAAGGCCGGTGTGCAGTTCCGCTTCAATCATTTGGTCACCCGTCTGCTGACCGAAGGCACGGGTGCGGCGGCGCGTGTCTCGGGCGTCGAGGTGATTGATGAACATGGCCGGCATCAAGTGCTGCAGGCAGACAGCGTGGTGCTGGCAATGGGCAGCTTCTCGACACGGCTGGTCAAACCGCTGGGTATTGATCTGATGCTGTATCCGGGCAAAGGTTACTCGGCAACGTATCGCGTTCTCGATCCGGCACTGACGCCACGCGTGTCTCTGACCGATGATGGCCACAAGCTGGTGATCTCGCGACTCGGCGATCGGCTGCGCGTTGCCGGTACCTGCGAAATCAATGGCTATTCGCGGGAGCTCAATCCTGTCCGCTGCGAAGCCATTACCCGACGCACTCAGGAATTATTCCCCGGCGCCTGCGACTATGAACAGCCTCAGTACTGGGCGGGTCTGCGGCCGCTGACGCCATCGAATTTGCCTTACATCGGCCAAACGCACTACACCAACCTCTATCTCAACACCGGGCATGGCACGCTGGGCTGGACTATGGGCTGCGGCTCGGGGCGGGCGATCGCCGAGATCGTTTCCGGTCGCAGGCCGGACGTTGATTTCGAATTCGTCGGTATGCGTTCGCGTACACGCGGCAGCAATATGGACGTCATGCCCGTTTCAGCGACGCGCTTCTGAGCACTGACAGCCCTGCCGTGGCTGTCAGCTGCAACTGCTGGCTACATCTGCTGGCTGCAAAAACCTCACGCAGACAAATCGAAGATAATCTGGTTTTTGTCACCGGGAGGAATCATGCGCCTCACCCCAACCCTGCTGCCCCTACTGTCGATCGCATCACTGTTGTCCGCGTCAGCGTACGCGCAAGAGCAAGTCGTGAAAATAGGCCATGTCGCCCCGCTGTCCGGACAGGTCGCTCACCTCGGCAAGGATAATGAAAATGGCGGGCGGATGGCGATCGATGCACTGAATGCAAAACCGATCACGATAGGCGGCAAGAAGATCAAGTTCATACTGCTCGGAGAAGATGATGCCGCGAACCCGCAGCAGGGTACGGCCGCCGCGCAAAAGCTGGTTGATGCGAAAGTCCATGGTGTGATCGGTCACCTGAACTCAGGCACGACAATACCGGCCTCCAAGATCTACAACGACGCGGGCATCGTACAAATTTCGCCCTCGGCCACGAATCCGAAGTACACGCAACAGGGATTCAAAGGTGCATTCCGCGTGGTTGCCAATGATGGGCAGCTGGGTGGTGCGCTTGGTCGCTATGCCGCCAGCACGCTGAAAGCGAAGAATGTCGCGATCATTGATGACCGCACAGCTTATGGACAGGGTGTGGCTGATGAATTTGCCAAAGCGGCGAAGGCGGCAGGATTGAACATCGTCGGCCGCCAATATACGAATGACAAGGCGACTGACTTCAATGCGATCCTCACCGCGATCAAGGGTAAAAACCCGGATCTGATTTTCTTTGGCGGCATGGATGCGGTCGGCGGTCCCATGCTGAGACAAATAAAACAACTGGGCATGACGCCCAAGTTCATGGGCGGCGATGGAATCTGCTCTGAGCAGCTGCCCTCACTGGCCGGCGACGGCATGACTGACGGGCAGGTGATCTGCGCCGAGGCCGGTGGCGTGGAAGACAGTCAGAAAAAAGGGCTGGAAGAATTCCGCGCCGCGTACAAGAAAAAATTCGGCACTGATGTGAAGCTGTATGCACCGTATGTCTATGACGCAGTGATGGTGATGGCGGCCGCGATGCAGAAAGCCGATTCCGTCGAGCCCGCGAAGTACCTGCCCGAACTGGCTAAGATTCGTTATCAGGGCGTGACGGGCTTGATCGAATTCGATGAGCGCGGCGACATGAAGCATGGCACGCTGACACTGTACACCTTCAAGTCGGGCAAGCGATCACAGATTGCCGTGACGAAGTGATCTGCAAAATGCTCGGCATCATGCGCATCACGGGTGACGCATAAAAAAAGCGCTCCTCGGAGCGCTTTTTGTTTGGTCTGTCTGCCGATTACTTCAGCGACAGCACCCACTTCGCCAGGGTCTTGGCTTCAGCAGCCGACACCTGAGGGTTTGCGGGCATCGGGATCTGGCCCCACACGCCGCTACCACCCTTCATGATTTTCTGGGCCAGCTTGTCTTCAGCCGACTTGTCGCCCTTGTACTTCGCAGCGACTTCTTTGTAAGCCGGTCCTACCAGCTTGTTATCTACTGCATGGCAAGCCAGGCAGTTCTTTTCTTTTGCGAGCTGCTCGCTGGCGAATGCTGCGTTGGACATCAGCGCGCCGAAAGCAACCGCAGCAACCAGAATACGTTTCATGTCACTCTCCATTAGTTTGATGACGGCGGGATTTTACCTGCTTTTACAATCCAGCTCAGTAATCAATCTATCATCGAAGCCGGAGTCTTGCAGACGGGGCTTACATTCATTCACAAAAACGGACCGCCACACGGTTAGGTGACAGCCCGGCATTTGCCCAAACGGTTGATCTGAATAGCAATTTATTAACCAGTCACCGCGCCCTTGCTCGCCGTCGATGCCAGCTTGGCAAACTTCGACAGCACGCCTCGGGTATAGCGCGGCTCGGGCGCTTTCCACGCGGCGCGGCGACGAGCGATCTCATCTTCGGGCACATTCAGCTGGATCAGCAGTTTGTGCGCATCGATGGTCACCGAATCGCCCTCGTGCACCAGCGCGATGGTGCCGCCGACGAAAGCTTCTGGGGCCACATGACCGACCACCATGCCCCAGGTGGCGCCAGAAAAACGGCCATCGGTGATCAAACCGACGGATTCGCCCAGACCCTTGCCAATCAGCGCCGACGTCGGCGACAGCATTTCCGGCATGCCGGGCCCACCCTTTGGACCCAGGTAGCGCAGCACCACAACATCGCCCGGCTTGATCTTGTCGGAGATGATCGCCTCCATGGCTGCGGGCTCGTCATCGAACACGCGCGCCGGACCGGTGATCACCGGATTCTTCAGACCAGAGATTTTCGCCACGCAGCCTTCAGTGGCCAGATTGCCCTTCAAGATAGCGAGATGGCCCTGCTTGTACACGGCCTTGTCGATGGTGCGAATCACGTCCTGTCCAGCTGGCGGCTGATCAGGCACATTCTTGAGTTCTTCGGCCAGCGTCTTGCCGGTGATGGTCATGCAATCGCCATGCATCAGTCCGGCGTTCAGCAGAATCTTCATCACTTGCGGTACGCCGCCGGCCTGGTGCAAATCAGTGGCCACGTACTCGCCCGAGGGTTTCAGGTTGCAGATAACGGGGATCTTTTGACGCATACGCTCGAAATCATCGATCGTCCACTCCACTTCTGCCGCATGAGCAATAGCGAGATAGTGCAACACGGCGTTGGTCGAACCACCCGTTGCCATGATGACGGCGACGGCGTTTTCTATCGATTTGCGGGTGATGATATCGCGCGGACGCAGATTTTTCTTGACAGCCTCAACCAGCACACGCGCCGACTCGGCGGAGGACTGCGTCTTCTCGTCATCCGGATTGGCCATCGTCGAGGAATACATCAGTGACATTCCCAGCGCCTCAAAAGAAGACGACATGGTGTTCGCGGTGAACATGCCGCCGCAAGAACCGGTGGTCGGGCAGGCATTGCGCTCGACGCCTTCAAAATCCTCTTCCGACATTTTGCCGGCAGTGAACTGACCCACGGCTTCGAAGGCCGACACGATCGTCAGCGTCTGGCCTTTCCAGTGGCCGGGCTTGATGGTGCCTCCGTACACATAGATGCTGGGTACATTGGTGCGCGCAATCGCGATCATCCCGCCGGGCATGTTCTTGTCACAGCCGCCGATTACCACGCAACCATCCAGCCACTGGCCCTGCACGCAGGTCTCGATACAGTCAGCGATGACCTCGCGCGAGATCAGCGAGTACTTCATGCCCTCGGTGCCCATCGACATGCCATCCGAGATCGTCGGCGTACCAAAGACCTGCGGGTTCGCGCCGGCAGCTTTGGTGGCTTCGATCGCGGCATCGGCGAGCTTTTGCAGACCGGAATTGCAAGGGGTAATCGTTGAATGACCATTCGCAATACCGATCATGGGCTTGCTGAAGTCTTCTTTCTTGTAGCCCATTGCGTAATACATCGAGCGGTTCGGGCTGCGATTCACGCCCTCGGTGATGTTCTTCGAACGATCATTGCTGGCCATGCGGTCTCTCCAAATGAGGGTCTCTAGGACGGGCCGGTGCGGTGGCCCTGCAAAGCGCTCTACCTTGCCTTGCGCGAATCTACTTGTCAAATATATGATTCACCCTTTATTGATACTTTTTTCAAATTAATAGCCATAGCAAGGCTTTAAACGTAATCCTTTTCCATGACTCCCGACCTGCGCCAGCTCCGCTATTTTCTGACCGTGGCCGAGGAAATGCACTTCGGCCGGGCGGCGCGCCGGCTGCACATGACCCAGCCGCCGCTGTCGCAGGCGATACAGGCGCTCGAATCACAACTGGGCACGATGCTGTTCGAGCGCACCCGGCGCAGCGTCGCACTGACTGCGGCCGGACGGGCACTGGTGCCCGAGGCTCAACACCTGTTGCTGCAAGCCGAGGGTTTGAAATCGCTGGTGCAGCGCGCAGCGGCAGGTGAATCGGGAAGACTATCGCTCGGTTTCGTCTCGATTGCGGACTACAGCGTGCTGCCGCAATCGCTGCGCGAGTTTCGACTCGCCTTCCCGGGGGTACAGCTCGACTTGCAAGAGGCGACCTCGGATGTACAGTTTGACTTGCTCAGCGCCGGCAAGCTCGATCTGGGCATACTGATACCGCCGCTGCCGGACAAGCTCAGATCCGAACTCGACTATCTGCCGCTGGTGTCTGAGCCGCTGGTAATAGCGCTTGCCGAGAACAGCGAACTGGCTCAACACAAGGGCAAGATCTCGCTCAAACATTGCGGCGATCTGCCGCTGATCATTTTCCCGCGCAAGCTGGCGCCTGGATTTCATGATCAGATACTCGGATGTTTTCGTGATGCTGGCGTGACTCCACTGATCGGGCAAGAAGCCATACAGATGCAAACCATCATCGGCCTCGTTTCTGCCGGCATGGGCATCGCGCTTGTGACACAATCCGTGTCCAACCTGAAGCGGCCGGGCGTGGAGTACCGCGCCTTCAGGGAGGCGAGCCCGCAAGTGGAGATCGGCCTCGCCTGGCGACGCGACAATCAGTCTCCCGTGCTCGCCGCCTTTCTCGAATTGATGCGAAAGACCCGCTGAATGCTGATTCATCCGCTGCCTGATCCTATCGCTATTGCCGTCGGACCATTCGCGGTACGCTGGTACGGCGTCATGTACCTGATTGCCTTCGCGCTGTTCATCATCCTCGGTCGTATCCGCATCAAGCAGGCTCACATCGCCAGCGCCGGCTGGACCGCGGCCAATCTGGAAGACATGCTCACCTACGGCGTGCTAGGCGTCATCATCGGCGGGCGCTTGGGCGAGGTGCTGTTCTATCATCCAGATTATTATTTCCAACACCCGCAAGACATACTCGCTGTCTGGCACGGCGGCATGTCTTTTCATGGCGGTTTTCTCGGCGTGATGGCCGCCATGGGGATCTGGGCAAAGCGCCATGGCCGCCGGCTGATGGAAGTAATGGACCTGATCGCACCGCTGGTGCCGCTAGGCTATGCAGCGGGTCGAATCGGCAATTTCATCAACGCTGAATTACCGGGACGCGTCGCCGATGCCAGCCTGCCCTGGGCGATGATGTGGCCGAATGTCGATACACTGCCCCGCCACCCATCGCCAATCTACCAGGCGCTGATCGATGGTGTGCTGTTGTTCATCGTGCTGTGGCTGTACTCGCGCAAGCCACGGCCTTATCTGGCTGTGAGCGGGGTGTTCGCTGTCGGCTATGGCTGTGCGCGCTTCTCCACCGAATATTTCCGCATACCGGACTATGAAGTGTTCATTGGTCCGTGGATCATTTCTGCAGGACAGATGCTATCGCTACCGATGATCGTGCTGGGTATGGCATTACTCTTCATCGCTTATAAAAAACCGCCTACGGCTGAACACGCATGAATGCCAACCTGTACGCATTGTTTCGCTCGCGCTTCCCGAACGATCTTGATGATTGCTGGGTGGAGACCCATGATGGCTATTACTTTAGCTGGCGCGATCTGGAACGCGGCACGGCAAAGATCGCTAACCTGTTCGCCAGCCTGAACCTGCCAGCTGGTTCGCGCATCGCCGCGCAAGTCGAAAAATCCCCGGAAGCACTGATGGTGTATCTGGCCACCGTGCGCGCCGGTTTCGTCTACCTGCCACTGAACACCGCGTATCGAGCCGAAGAGATGCGCTATTTCATCGACAATGCATCACCCGCCGTCGTGGTCTGTTCACCGGAGAATTTCGGCTGGGTGTCGCAGATTGCGTTTCGTCACGGCACAAAGCATCTGTTCACGCTGGATGAGCCTCGCAATGGTCGCAACAGCGGCAGCCTGCTCTCGCGCGCGGCGCATCATCCGGATACCTTTCATACGATTCATCGTACTGAAGATGATCTTGCGGCCATTCTCTACACCTCCGGCACCACCGGTCGAAGCAAAGGCGCGATGCTCAGTCACGGCAATCTGGCCGCGAATATCCGCGTGCTGCACGAGTTCTGGCGCTGGCAACCGGGCGACGTGCTGTTGCATGCGCTGCCGCTGTTTCATATTCATGGCTTGTTCGTCGCTGCGCATGGAGCACTGATGAACGGCAGCAAGATGATCTTTCTGCCAAAGTTCGATACGGGCGCTGTGATCCGTCATCTGCCGCGTTGTACGGTATTCATGGGAGTGCCCACCTACTATGTCCGCTTGCTGAATGATGCCGCCTTTGACAAGGACGCATGCGACAACATCCGCCTGTTTGTCTCCGGCTCTGCTCCGCTACTGACCGAGACTTTTGACGATTTCGCAGCGCGCACTGGCCACACCATACTAGAGCGCTATGGCATGAGTGAGACCGCGATGCTGACTTCGAATCCCTATGAGGGTATGCGCAAGGCCGGCACGGTTGGACCAGCGCTGCCGGGCGTATCGGTACGCGTGGTGAACAAGGAAGGCCAGTCCTGTGCGGTGGACGAGATTGGCGACATTCAGGTCAGAGGACCGAATGTCTTCAGCGGCTACTGGCAGATGCCGGAAAAAACTGCGGAAGAATTTACCGCTGACGGTTATTTCAAGACCGGCGATGTCGGCCGGTTTGACAGCGATGGCTATCTGTCGATTGTGGGTCGCAGCAAAGACCTGATCATCTCCGGCGGCTACAACGTGTACCCGAAAGAGATCGAATCCGTGATTGACGAAATGCCGGGTGTGCTGGAGTCTGCCGTGATCGGCATCCCGCATCCGGATTTTGGCGAGGCAGTCACGGCGGTCGTGGTGTCTCGCGATGGCGCGACATTATCGGAAGCGGCCATCATCGAATCACTAAAGCAGAAGATCGCCAACTTCAAAGTACCCAAGCGCGTGCATGTAGTGGACGAGTTGCCACGCAATACGATGGGCAAGGTGCAGAAGAATGTGTTGCGCGAACGGTTTGGATAAGACTCTGAACAATGACTTGCACCGCGATGCATACTCTCAGAGCAGTGCGCTCCCACACCGTCATCCCGACGCATGCCGGGATCCATCGTTGACCTGGCAGTGACTCGCCACACATGAAATTCGCAGCGCACAACGATGGATCCTGACTTTCGTCAGGATGACGATGTAAACGGTAGCCGACTTCTCAGAAGAAGGCAGGGGTCAACGTCTTGTGGCGCTAACCATCGGGCCAGATTACATCTGCCCTTTACCGAAACGCCTTGTAAGCCATATATCCTGCCAGCGCATACAGCACGATCGCAAATACTTTCTTCAGGCTCTTTACCGGCAGCGCATGCGCTGTCCTCGCGCCCAGTGGCGCGGTGAACACGCTGGCCGCAGAAATCACCACCAATGCTGGCAGATAGATGAAGCCCAGCGAACCTGCGGGCAAGCCCGGCTCTTGCATGCCGTAATAGATATTCGACAGCGTGCCAGCGAGCGCAATGGGGAATCCAAGTGCCGCACTAGTGGCCACCGCGTTGTGGATGACCACGTTACACCAAGTCATGAAAGGCACAGAGATGAAACCACCACCAGCACCCACCAACCCTGACAACACGCCAATCACCGTTCCTGCGCCCAGCATGCCGGGTGGCGGGGGCAACTCACGCGTGGGCTTGGGTTTTTTGTCAAACAGCATTTGCGTAGCAGAGAAGCCGACAAAGATCGCAAAGAACATCGCCAGACCGGATGAGCTCAGCTGGGCGCCTATCCATGGCCCGATCCATGAGCCGATCAGTATGCCGGGCGCGAGCAGCTTCACCACCGGCCACAACACCGCACCACGCTTGTGATGCGCTCTGACCGACGACAGCGACGTGAACATGATCGTGGACAGTGAGGTCGCGATTGCGACATGCACGACGATCTCGTTGGAAAATCCGCGCGCCGACAGCAGCATGGTGATGAAAGGTACCATCAGCATACCGCCGCCAATACCCAGCAAGCCAGCGGCAAACCCGGTGAAAGCGCCGAGCACCAGAAATGAAATGATGAGTACAGGATCCATGCATAGCTTTCAGCGGGATAATGGGCTGTTGGTCAGGTTTTTTTGGGGATAAGCTTATTGACGATGAAATTCCATTCAGCAGGGGTCACCGGCGTAATCGACAAGCGGTTGCCACGCCTGAGGATGATCATATCTTCCAGCTGGGACTGCTCGCGCAATTCGGACAATCCAATCAGTCGTGTCTTCCTCATCGCCTTCACATCGACCAGCAACCAGCGTGGATTCTCCTGATCTGATTTTGGATCGTAGTAAGGGCTCTTACGATCAAACTGCGTCGGATCAGGATAAGCCGCACTGGCGACTTCCGCGAGTCCGGCAATACCGGGCTCGGCGCAGCTGGAGTGGTAGAAGAGCACGCCATCACCGATGCGCATGTCATCGCGCATGAAATTACGCGCCTGATAGTTGCGCACGCCGGTCCAGGCAATGGTTTTGCCTTGGGCCGCGAGCGCATCATCGATGCTCGCTTCATCGGGCTCGGATTTCATCAGCCAGTAACGCATGCTGCTCGGGTTTTTATTTGTTTGTTCTTTTAGAGATCCATGCAGCATGCATTGCGATCATGAATGGCCATAAAAAAAGCGGCTGCATCTGATGCAGCCGCTCGGTATCAAGTCCCGCCTGTGCCGCTGTGCCGGCATCCTGAACCTGACGGTTCAAGGTGGCTACAGTAGTTCAATATTGGGATCGTCGGACGAGCGACGTTCACGCCTATTGAACGAATCCCACAGCCGATGCACGTGAATGGTTCAAGGAATATATGGCAATCGCGAACACGGCAGGAACACTCAGTCTACCGCAAACTGCCGACGTGTCAAAGATTTTCGCGACGATCGAGCAAAGAATTTAAAACAGTTTTTCTTGAGGAGCGAGCGCGGTGTCAAGGATCGCATTCATCGATGTGATTTTCTCGCGCACCTCGGACAGGCTCATTGACGAAAACGGTCCGCTCGCGTTGCGGGATGCAAGAAAATCAGCGGCAATGCCCAGCGCGGCCATCACTGCGATACGGTCGGTGCCTTTGATCTTGCCGGCATCGCGAATGGCGTTCATGCGCTCGTCGAGGTAAGCGACCGCTTGCTTCAGAGCGAGCTCCTCACCCTCCTTGCAGGCGAGGCGGTAAGCCTGGCCCATGATGGTGACATCGAGCGTGGTCATGCAGCCTCCTGATCACTGGGAACGGGCATGGCATCGATCAGCGCCGCCACACGGTCGTGCGCCTCTTGCATGCGCGCGGCGAGACGGGCATTCTCCTCGGTCAGCGTCGCCATGGAGGTGCGCAGCTCAGCGTTCTCGCGACGCAAGGACACCGACAGCTCAGCCAGATGCCTGACTTTGTCCAGTAGTGAGGAGAATTCGGAAACCATCCCGGCACTATAGTCGGCGGAGCGAATTTCCGTCAATACATTCAGGGACTTGTCGTCGATTCTTGAGAGTTTGCCTGAGTCATGATGCGAAATTCGAAAGTATTTTTATCCATCGCTGCAATCTGGCTGCCCTCTCATTGTCATCCGGGCTTGATCTTTTCTTGCTGGACAACTGCCTGCGTCCCCGGCAGCGATCGATACGCCTGATACTCAGACTGCGGCTCGCGGTAACGCAGCCACCGCGCGATCTGTCGGCTTGCATGGGCAAGATTCGCAGATCGTCCCAGATCTGCGGGATGTAGCGCAAGCCGTAGCACCGGCCAGCGGCTCTCGCGCAAATAAATCGCACGCTGAATGTCGCGCCAAAGTGCATCGCCCGCGGGTAAACGTGTTGAATAGGTGATCGTTGGTGCGATGAGGCTTTTTCCGTCGGCCAGCCGTATCCAGCGACGGTACAGCCCCAGATACTCAAAACCCGCTCGGCGCACGGCGCTGATGCCCGGCGCATTGATCATCCATGCTGGCGGCACAAAACCCCTGACAACCCACCCATGCGCGGTCAGCCAACGCTGACCCCAATGCAGTCGCTGTAGCGCGAGAGATTCGTCGAGCGCAGAAAACTCGCCTGCAGATCGTGTCAGCACACGCCGCCGCCAACGGTCCGACAGAGGGACCGGTTGCTCGTCCAGATGGGTATACCCATGGAGACAGAGTTCATGCCCCTGCTCGCGCATAGCGGTAATGCAGTCCGCGAACGCCAGTGCACCCGGTCCTTTGCCATCACCCCGCCGATGCCAGTCCGGCACCAGCAACAACGTGAGCGGCAGATTTCTCAGGAAAGGCAGATTGATCAACTGCTCACAAGCCTGCCAGGTAGACACCGATACATCATGAATCGACACGCAGAATACTTGTCTGGTAGGCATAGGATGAGTCATCCCGTCTCAGTGCGGCAATGAAGCGATGTCGGCCAAGCGGAACTGCCCGCTGCCTAGCAGCGTCTCGTAATGCCGCATCAGCTGCGGCATGATGCAGTCCCACCCATAGCGAACAACGGCTTTCTGTCGCGCACGACGGCCCATCGCTGGCAGATCAGCACTGAACAGTGAACGTATCCCCTCGGACAGCGACGCGCTGCTGCCGGATTCCGCCAATAATCCGGTGTCCGCATCCACTAGTTCGGCCACCCCACCGCCTGCAACGCCAAGCACTGGCAAGCCGCAGGCCATCGCCTCAAGTACCACCAGTCCAAAAGTTTCATGCTGGCCGGGATGAACGAACGCATCGGCACCACCGATCAGCGACGCCAGTGCACTTGCATCTTGCTGATAAGGCAGGCAGCTGACGCGCCCTGAGGCAGAGATCCGGCTACCGCCACCGATCAGCAGCAGATGGTAAGGATGACCGAGGTGCTCGACGGCGGCGATCAGCGCAGCGAGATTCTTCTCTCGCGAAAAGCGGCCAGCGTAGACCAGCAGACGACAATCGGCAGCCAGGCCCAGGCGACGCTTCAGCCAAGGGTCGCGGCGACCGGGCGCGAAGATCACGGTATCAACTCCCAGCGGCTGATGTCTCGCCTGACGAATGCCGATGGCTTGCAGTTTGTGCAGACTAGCTCGACTGGGCGCGAGCACCAGATCGAAGTGCGTATAAAGCTTGCGCAGATAATTTTCTGCGGCCAGTTGCCCGAGCGCCCCCATGCGGCGCGAGGCCAGTTGCGGCAAGTCGGAGTGATAGAACGCGAGTGCGGCGATATTCAGCTTGTCTCTGGCCTGAATCGCGCTCCAGGCAAACTGATACGGGTCACCTACCTCGATGAGCTGCGGCTGCAGACTGATCAGGCGCCGGGTGGCCAGTGCTGCCGAAAGCGGCCAGCGGAACCCCTGACCAAACGGTATGGGGAAACTGGGTATCGCGATCAGGTCAGGATCATCATCGTCCCTGAGCACCGGCGCGATGATGGTGTGGCGCCACGTACTTTTCTGGCGAAGCCAGCGCGACTTGGCGCGCAAATACGTACGGACTCCGCCGGTGCGGGCAGGATAAAACAGACTGATATCGACGAGATGCACGTTGACAGCCGGCGCGGTGGAATCTCGCAAGGTAAAGCTTGCGCACCTCTGGCTGCTTGATGAATATCAGTTGCCTCTGGCGAGCGCATCAGTGCTCTCGAGCGGATCAATTTCCCACAGCCGTCCATCCACGGTGATGAGCGCAGTGCGTATCTGCTTGCCAGAAAAATGGGCAGCGCAGGCATCGCGGTAACGTGCGAGCTGCTGCAAATAACGCTCACGTTGGCTGTCAAAGAAATTCCGTTTGTAATCCAGTATCCAGACCGTATGGTCAATGATGACCAGACGATCCACGAAACTCAGTTCGCCATGATGCACCAGCGCCATTTCGTTGCGTGCAAAATCATGCAGGGAAGGATCAAAGAATTTTATCAGCGCTTCCGACGAGAGTAAGGTCTGCGCCTGCCGACAAACAATATCGGCTTGCTCGACCGTGCAGTTGAGCCACTGCGAAACGCGTGCCGGCACCGGTACCTGCACTGGCCAACTGCCGGCACTGGTGAGATACTCCATCAGCGCATGAAGCAGCTCGCCTTCCAGTGTCGCTTCAGTCTGCTGGTCATCAACGACCAACACCGGCGGTGGCGGCAATCTAGGAGGAACAAATAAAGGCAGACTGAATTCTTGCCCTGGCTGGGCGGCGACTGCAGCCACATCACCGACCAGTTTTTCTTCAGCCATCGCAAAGCGTTGATACCAGCTACCGCTCACCATGCCATCACCATCCTTGCCATCATGCACACCGCTGATGATCAGTAATTTTTTCGCGCGCGTCGCAGCAACATACAAAAGATTCCAATCCTCTTGGCGGCGGAACGCCTCTTCTTCACTGAACAGGGCATCCCGCGCGAGCCCGCGCTCTTTTGATTTGCCAAACACAGACAGATGCGTCGGCCCGGGCGATTCCCGCGGCCAATCACACAACGTGCCGATATCGTCACCTCCCGTATCTCTGCGGTTCGCATCCATCAACAGCACAACGTCTTTTTCCAGCCCTTTTGCGCCGTGAATCGTCATGATGCGTACCGCATCCAGTGCGGCATCGACTTCCGCCTCATCCGGTGCTTCCTGCTCGCGTCCTTTTTTCAGACGTTCCAGCCGCTCCAGAAAGCGCGCAATACTGGGATAGCGACCCGCATCCATCTCCAGCGACAGCGCCAGGAAGGCGTCGAGATTGCCCAGTACCTGTGCGCGCATGGATGCCGGAGTCGTGATCGCATAGCGTGCATGCAGCTCACCCTCGTGCAGTATCCGATCCAGTAAATCATGCACGGGCAGCTGCGCCGCCGCCGGCCGCCAGCGCGACAGCAGGGAAACCGCGCGCGACAGGGCATCGCCAGGCAGCGTACTGCCTGCATTCAGCAAGCGCTGCCACCAACTGCCCTCGCCGGCACTCGCCAGCCAAATCAGATCCTCATCGCGGGCACCGACCATGGGCGACTTCAGCACCTGCGCCAACGCGTGATCGTCGGCGCTGACGGTCAGCCAGCGCAGCAAGGCAATCAGGTCAGCCACCTCCAGCGCATCCAGCAGGCCGCCCGTGCGGCTGGAGACAAACGGCACGCCGGCCTCGCGCAGCCCGCGCTCCATGTCGGCGAGGTGGGCGCGACTGCGTACCAGAATCATTATGTCGGACCAAGTCAACGGATCCTTGCCCTGCCAGCCGTCCCGGACGGCATGCAGCGCAAGTCCTGCCTGATAACCCTCGCGACGTCGCCGAAGATCTTCCAGCTCAACTGGACATTCGCGCAAGGGATCGCGCAACGCAACACCTGAGTCCACAGGCGCGGGCGTCTCGACATTCACCAGCGGCAAACGGTACACATCGCCACTGTCGATGGCGCAGGTGGAGTGCACCGAATAGCGCACATTGCCTTGCATCGCCTGATTCAGAACAGCGACGATCGCTTTCGGATTGCGGCGCGTCTGGTAAGTACCGAGATCATCCGCGCCCATGCTGATGAGCATCTCTCTGGCGGCTTGAAACACGCGCGGATCGGCGCGGCGAAAGCGATAGATCGATTGCTTGGGATCCCCGACAAGGAACACAGTCGGACGCGCGCTGTCTTCACCATAGGCATCCAGCCAGGCACGCACGATACGCCACTGCAAAGGATTCGTGTCCTGGAACTCATCAATCAGCAGGTGACGATATCGTGCATCGAGACGCGCGTGAAGATAGGCCGCGTGAGCTGGATCAGTGACCAGCTTCCACGCCAGCCACTCCAGATCAACGAAATCCAGTGTCTTGCGCTCGGTCTTGATCGCCTGGTAATGATCGAGGCAAGCCTCGCCCACCACGAACACCGCCTCGTTCAGCCGAATCACAGTGGGTTCGTGGCTGCGCCGCTCCAGTGCGATGAGTTCATTTGCCAGTGCCACCCAGTGCTCATCCAGCCATTGCTGATCCGCTTCGCTCAATTTGTCGGTCAACGCTCTAGTCAGTGAAAGTTTTCTGGGCTCAGCTTTCAATGTGACGAAAACATCATACAAACGCTCGAAATGGTTCGGACTCGCCGAGGTGGTTATCACCGATTCGATCGTGGTCGCCTGCTCCTTCTGCTTGGACGAGCCCTGCCCGAGCAAACGTGACAGCTTCAAAAACCGCTCGCATAGTGTCTCGTCATCCCACACGGACAGGCGCGCATCGCGCTCGCCGTCTTCCTTGCACATCGCGCGCAACGCTTGCAGCGGATCACCCAGCTGATCAGCCACCCACCACTCTGCGCGACGGGTAATGAAGGCATCGATCAATTTCTTGCCGTTCCAGTTGCCGGCAATCTCGTAAATCGTCATCAGTGCATCACGCAAGGGTTGATGCTCGGCGCGGTTCAGTGACTGCATGAAGCGCAGCCAGGCAGCCTCCAACAGCTCGCCGGTATGCTCTTCCAGCGCATACGCATGCGGTACACCGGAGGCCAGCGGCGCGATCTGCAGCAGACGCGCAAACCAGCGGTGAAAAGTATCGACCGACAGTTCGAACGGACTCGACAACACGCGCTGATACAAATCGCGAGCCGTGGGCAGCAGATGCCTTGCTTGCACCGCGTCGAGGCCACGCTCTTCCAGCAGAGCGAGTACCTCATCATCAGGCCTGAGCGCCAGGTCCGCCAGCAAGCCAAGCAGGCGCTGACGCATCTCCTGTGCTGCCTTGCGCGTAAAGGTGATCGCAAGCAGCTCGGAGGGTTCTGCGCCGTCCAGCAACAGGCGCAGCATGCGGGATACCAGTAGCCAGGTCTTGCCGCTTCCCGCGCAGGCTTCCACCACCACGGTGCGATGCGGATCGCAGGCGATACGGACAAATTCTGCGTGCGACGCCGCTTGATCGTTGACCATGAAATCTCGCGGCTGAGACATCACCATGCTCCCTTGCGGCACAAACCAACCGCTTCGCACTGCGCGCAGCTATCCGATACGCCGAAAGCCGGTAAAGGCATGCCGCGGCGGATATTGTTGATGTCCTCGCGCAGCCGCGCCGCTAGCTGTTCGCACCAGTCTTCGTAGGGCTCAGCGAGCAGATACTCGGGCCTGTCGCTGTCTACCGCCACGTACGCGGCCTCGGCGGGCTTGATCTCGCACAGCAGTCCGTAAAAAGCCAACTGATGATCCTCGAAACCGCTGAGCTTTTTTTTGAGCGTGCCCTTGTTCGAGGTTTTGTAATCAATCACGGCAAGACGACCATCTTGATGACGGTCCACGCGATCCAGCCGTCCGACGAGGTTGACCGTCGTATCGGACAGCGCCACGGTGACTTGTTTTTCCTGTTCGCCCTCGACGAAATGCCATCCCTCGGCCTCGCGCTGATTCGCCCATGCCAAATAAGCGGGCCAGAATTTTTTCCAGCGCATCGCAAAACCTAGTGCAGCGGGCTGCTGCTTCAGCACAATGTCGAATACGTCATCCGAGATTTTTTCGAGCACACCGGCGCGATGCTCCAGGGGGGTGTGCTGCTCGGCGACGGTCTCGTGATATCGCTGCAATATCTGATGTATCCACTGACCGTAATCGCGTTTCTCCGGCTGTTCGGATAACTCATCCGCCTGCCGGAGCTTCAGCATGCGGTTGGCAAAGAACTGATAAGGACAAGCCATCAGGCTGTTGTAGCCGCTGGCCGACAGATGCGAAGGCAACAGAGCCCCCGCGCTCGGCGCGGGCCGCTGCAGCAGGCGCTCGGTCAGCGTTTGCTGTGTCATCTGAACTGAATGAAGGGGCAATACCTCGCCACTCAGTTGCCCCGCCCCGCGCCGCAATTCCAGCTCAAGACGCTGAATCCAGGGGCTGACCAGATTCACTTCGCCATCCACCTGCTTGCACCACGACACCACGACCTGCGGACAGGACAACAGCAGACAGGCAAAGTCTCTGAGCTGCTGCCGCGCGCGCGATTCTCGGGTGGCCAGCCCCAACTCGCGCCGCACCGAGTTGGCAAAGAACAGCGTATCCGCCGGTGGCGAAGGCAAGTGCGCCGCGTCAGCGCCGACGATGATTGCTGCATCAAACTCGCGCAGCGGCACCCCATTGAGCGGCACCATGCGCACGCGCTGGTCAACACGCGGTGCCACAAAATCCGCTTGTTCTAGCTGTACATTCAGTAACGCGCGCCACTCGTCCAGCGCGAACACGCTATCGATGGCTTCGCACTCTGCCGCCAACGACTCGACCAGGCCCATCACTTGTGATCCAGCGACGTCTTCCTTCATGGCCGTCAGCATGCCCAGCGCATTGAATGCATTGAGCGTGACCTGCGCCCAATCAGCCACCGTCTTGCGGTTGCTGAAACGATCTGCCTCGCGCGACATGATGTCCACCAGTCGCTTGGCTTCGGGTAGGGCAGCGACGCAGGTTTTTGCGTCAGCCCAGTTGGCTGGCAAAGAACCTCCGAGCAGCGCCCGCTCTACCGCTAGCCGCAGTGCTGACTCCGTCTCCTCACTCTCGAACAAAAAAGGTGATTTGATGAAATTCAGCAGCGCCTGCGGTCTTCCGTTAGACGCCACCAGATCTAGCCATGACGCGAGCACAGCCGCAGCACGGGTCGTCGACAGCGTCCACCCGGTTTCATCAGCGACCACGACTTGCGCACGCTCCAGCAATGCGCGTACGCGCCGTGCGACGACCCGATCCTGCGGCACGATCAGAATGTTTTGCAGGCCCTGCTGCAGCCACTGAATGACGGTGCTCGCAGCCGACTGTGCCTCATGCTCGAGGTGATGCGCAGGAAAAAGAAGCAGCCCGGATTCTGGGTTGCCCTCGCAGACTTCGGGCTCATCGCAGATCTCGGGCCAGCAGCGCTGCCATGCGTTGGGCAGCGCGCGCCCGGACCAGCTCAGCTGAAACACCGTTACGGGCTGGCGAAGTGCGTACGTATTCAGGAATGCGGCTTCCAGCGCGGCCGGCTCATGGGGCGAGCACCAGAACAAGGGACGGTCAGCTATCGACGCAAGGCGTTGCAGCCGCGCATGACGCACCAGACCAGGATCACGCGCATCGCGCTGCGCATGCCAGAGATTCCAGACGAGTTGTGATTCATTGCTCAGCAGCGCGGCTGCCTGCGGCGAGAGCTGCTGCAACGCAGCGCGCCAGCGATCCTCGATAGTCTCTGCCTGCGCCAGCGCTGCGGGTAGCAACGCAGAGGTGAGCTCGTCGGCGAGCGACAGCAGCGTGCGCGCCAGCGGCAGCATGTCGGTGCTACGCCGTGCATCAAAAAGTTTTTTCAGCCAGTCCAGCTCACGCAGTTGCGCATACAGTCCCATCAGCCGTTCGCCGGGCGCAGCGGGCAGGGGCTCGTCGCCGGGCGGCAGCGCGGCCACCCAGTCTGATAAGGTGCGTATCTCTGGCGGTATGAAAGAGGAACCCAGACGCGAGGCCAGCGCTTGCCGCAAGTGCACAATGTGCACATAGGTCGGCACTAGCACACGCACCTGCGACGGGTCCGGTGCGCACTCCAGCAACTGGCGCGCCAGCTCATCCCAGAAGCCGGGGCCGGGGGGAATCGCTCGCAATGCGGGAGAAAGAGGGTCGGGTGCGGGCACGGGGAATGAAACGGAGAAAGCTCTCGGGCTGACCATTTTATGCGAGCGATCAAGCCCGTCGCCAGACAAGGGACCACATTTCTGAAAAATGGGTTATGATTCGCGAAATTCCCGCCGCGTCACCTCCTGCTTCAAATCCACACCAAGACCAAGCGCGACACATCACCCTGTGCGCAGAGCAGTTGGGGAACAGTGCAAGCTATTTTGCAGCAGACGAACCGGTGGGTCGATTCCCCTCAATCCGAGGAAACCATGAGCGAAAACATCAAACACATTTCCGACAGCTCTTTCGAGAGCGACGTGCTGAAATCCGACAAGCCGGTGCTGGTCGACTTCTGGGCAGAGTGGTGCGGCCCCTGCAAGATGATCGCGCCCATCCTGGAAGAAGTCGCGAAAGAATATGACGGCAAGATACAGGTCGCGAAGATGGACGTGGACTCGAACCAGGCAGTTCCTGCCAAGTTCGGCATCCGCGGCATTCCGACGCTGATCCTGTTCAAGAATGGCGTGCCCGCTGCGCAGAAAGTCGGCGCGCTGGCCAAAGGCCAACTGACCTCCTTCATTGACAGTAACATCTAAATCACGAACCTTCCGGTGGCAGCATGAACCATCTGCTGCCACCGTTTCCTTCCCAGTTCACCGCAGTTCCCTCCCCCACCTGAAAGTCGCCCCGCGCGCGCACTGACCTTTATGCATCTATCTGAACTCAAGGCATTACACGTATCCGCTCTGCTCGAGATGGCCATCGGCCTGGATATCGATAACGCGGCGCGCCTGCGCAAGCAGGAACTGATGTTCGCGATCCTGAAAAAACGCGCGAAATCCGGAGAGCAGATCTTCGGTGACGGTGTGCTGGAAGTGCTGCCTGATGGCTTCGGCTTCCTGCGCTCGCCAGATGCCAGCTACATGGCATCGACCGACGATATCTACATCTCGCCGTCTCAGATCCGCCGCTTCAATCTCCACACGGGCGACTCGATCGAAGGCGAGGTGCGCACGCCCAAGGATGGCGAGCGTTATTTCGCGCTGGTCAAGGTAGACAAGGTCAATGGCGAACCGCCCGAGGCTTCGAAGCACAAGATCCTGTTCGAGAACCTGACACCGCTGCACCCGAACCAGCCACTGCTGCTGGAACGCGAGATGCGTGGCGAAGAGAACATTACCGGTCGCATCATCGACATGATCGCGCCGATCGGCAAGGGTCAGCGAGGTCTGCTGGTGGCATCGCCGAAATCGGGCAAGACGGTGATGCTGCAGCACCTCGCGCATGCGATCACCTCCAATCATCCGGATGTCACCCTGATCGTGCTGCTGATCGATGAGCGCCCCGAGGAGGTGACCGAAATGCAGCGCTCGGTGCGTGGCGAGGTGGTAGCCTCCACTTTCGACGAACCGGCGACCCGTCACGTGCAAGTCGCCGAGATGGTGCTGGAAAAAGCCAAGCGCCTGGTCGAGATGAAAAAAGATGTCGTGATCCTGCTGGATTCGATTACCCGTCTCGCACGTGCTTACAACACGGTGATTCCAGCGTCCGGCAAGGTACTGACCGGCGGTGTTGATGCCAATGCGCTGCAGCGTCCGAAGCGCTTCTTCGGCGCGGCACGTAACGTGGAAGAGGGCGGCTCGCTGACCATCATCGCCACTGCGCTGATCGAAACCGGTAGCCGCATGGATGATGTGATCTATGAAGAATTCAAAGGCACCGGCAACATGGAAGTGCATCTCGAGCGCCGCCTCGCCGAGAAGCGCGTTTACCCGGCGATCAACCTCAACAAATCCAGCACCCGTCGCGAAGAACTGCTGATCAAGGCAGATGTGCTTCAGAAAATCTGGATTCTCCGCAAGCTCTTGTACGGCATGGACGAGATCGAAGCGATGGAGTTCATTCTCGACAAGATGAAGGCGACAAAGACGAATGCCGAGTTCTTCGACCTCATGCGTCGGGGCGGGTCTTGAGCTGAGATTGCCGGAATTGAAACAAAGTCACGGAGCCCCGGCTTGCGCCGGGCTGACGCTCGGGAGCTGAACCGCCCCAACTCTGTCACTCCGGCGCAAGCCGGGATCCAGCGCCTTTGAACCACCCGGATCCACCCTCCTCCCCAAACCCTTGATTTGCTTATATAATTCGACTCTTATCCAACCGGGCAAGTGACCGTCAACCGGGTCAAGAAGCAATACAGACCGACGAAGTGGCGATTGGCTACCCAACGAAAGCGAGACTGACATGAAAGAAGGCATCCATCCCGAGTACCGCGACATCGTCGTTCACGACCTGTCCTGCGACTTCAAATTCATCACCCGCTCGACGGTGCAAACCAGAGAGACCATCAAATTCGAAGGTCAGGACTACCCGCTGCTGAAAATCGAGGTGTCCTCCGAGTCACATCCTTTCTTCACCGGCAAGCACAAGATCGTTGATACTGCGGGTCGTGTCGAAAAATTCCGCCAGAAGTTTGGTGGTGTGGGTTCCAAGACCCGTGCCGCTGGCTGATCGCCAGCTGCCTTGCCAAAAATGCCGCCGAGTGCGGCATTTTTGTTTTGTTTCCTTCACAATGTTGCCGCCCTTTCGATTTCATCCTCGCTGAATGAAGCCAGTCCGACTGCCTGCCGCCGCCACGCTCGCCTTGCCGCGCTGGGGACTGATCGCGCTATGCCTGCTGTACATCTTGCCGGGCATTCTGCGGAGAGATCCCTGGAAGACCGATGATGCGGCCGGCTTTGGCATCATGTGGACGATGGCGCATGGCTCGATGGCTGACTGGCTGTCGCCCAATATCGTTGGCCTCGCGATGCCAAACGAAGCGCCGCTGGCCTTCTGGATCGGAGCGCTACTCATCAAGCTGTTTGGCTGGCTGCTTACCGATGCAGTCGCTGCACGCATCTCCACGCTGGTATTTTTTGCGCTCGGTGCTGCCGCAGTCTGGCGCACTGCATTTGTGCTCGGTCGCCGCAACGAGGCACAGCCGCTGAAACTCGCGTTCGGCGGACAACCTGCGGCGATCGATTATGGCCGCACACTCGCCGACGGTGCGCTGCTGATTTATCTCGCCTGCCTCGGGCTGCTGCTGCGCAGCCACGAGACCGCTACACCCGCGCTACATGTGTCGCTCGTGGCGACGACCTTCTACACAGCGGCCTGCTTGTTCGACCGACCCAACGCGCGCGCCGCCGTCGGACTCGGCATATCGCTGGGGATGCTGGTGCTTGCGCGTGGCTGGACCGTGCCACTCGCACTGTTCGTCGCGATGCTTGTACTCGCCGTGGCCCGATATCGCGAATCGCTGCGTGGCTTGCTCATTATCACAACGCCAGTCACCCTGGTGATGCCGCTGCTGTGGCTATTGGCTCTGCGAACACTGCTACCCGGATCGGAAGTGGCAGACGCGTGGCTGGCGGCAAACCTGAAGCTGCTGTCTGTGCCACGACTGTCTAATGTGAGCTTCCTCGCCAAGACACTGGTCTGGTACAGCTGGCCGGCATGGCCGATCGCTGCTTGGGCCGTGTGGGCATGGCGCGCCCAAGCGACGCTGCATGTGACGCTCACCGTTTCCGGCATTTTGGCGCTCATACTGCTGAGCCTGCTTGCCAATTCCCCGAAAGACCACGAATTGCTGGCGCTGCTACCACCGCTGGCCGTGCTGGCGACCTTCGGTCTGCCAACACTCAAGCGCGGCGCAATCAATGCGATCGACTGGTTCTCGGTAATGACCTTGTCGGCAATCGCCGGATTCATCTGGCTGGGATGGATCGCGAAGCAAACCGGTTGGCCACCCAAGCTTGCCGGTAACGTATTCAAGCTCGCGCCCGGATTTCAGCCGGAGTTCAATGTATTCGCGCTGGTCATCGCGCTTGCCACGTCTGTCGGTTGGCTCCTGCTGCTGCGCTGGCGGCTGGGTCGTCGCCCCTCGGTGTTATGGCGCGCGGTGGTGCTGTCCACCGGCGGTCTGGTGCTGTGCTGGCTGCTGCTGATGACGCTGTGGCTGCCCTGGCTGAATTACGCACAAAGCTATGCCAGCGTTGCGGGCGAAATGCGCCAGCACCTACCCGCCGACTACCGCTGCGTTGACACGAATGATCTCGGCTCGGCGCAGCGCGCGTCGTTCGCCTACTTGGGCGAACTTCGATTCTCTCGACCCGGCGATGCGCGCTGCGATCTGCTGCTCGTACAGGATGACGGCCTGCGCAAGCGCGGCGCACAAATGAAAAAAATCGAAGGCGATCTGACGCTGCTGTGGCAGGGACGCCGCCCGGCTGATCGTCACGAGTTCTATCGTCTGTATCAGCGCAACTCACGATGAGCGCCATGGGCACCGTGTCAGCGTCATCTTCGCTGACAGTACGCGTGGCCACGCTAGCCTTGCCCATTTTTATTGGCCAGCTGGCTGTGATTTCCAATGGTGTCATCGACACCATGATGACCGCTCGCTATTCTGCGATCGATCTGGCCGCACTGGGACTGGGTGCCTCGGTCTATGTGAGTATCTTTGTCGGCCTGTCAGGTGTGATGCAGGCGCTGTCGCCGATCATTGCGCAACTGTATGGCGCAAAAAAATTTGAGGCGATTGGTGAAGAAGTTCGTCAGGGTGTCTGGCTAGCGCTCTTCCTGACCCTGATCGGTGCGCTCGCACTGTGCTTCCCCGAACCCCTGCTCAATATCGCGCAAGTATCGACAGAACTGAATGACAAAGTCCTGATGTACCTGCAGCTGCTGGCACTGGCGCTGCCAGCTACGCTGGGATTTCGTGTGTATGCCTCGCTGAATACCGCGATCTCAAGACCAAGAATGGTGATGCTGCTGCAGGTGAGCGGTCTGCTGCTGAAGATTCCTCTGAACGCTTTGTTCATTTTTGGCGGACTCGGACTGCCTGCATTCGGCGCTCCCGGTTGTGCGATGGCGACAGCGATCAGTGCATGGCTGGTCTTGCTCACAGGGTGGCTGATACTGCGACATCAATCTTTCTATACGCAGTTTTCATTGTTCGGCAAAGGTCTGGACAAGCCCAATGTGAAAGCGATCAAAGCTCTGCTGAAGCTGGGCTTACCCATGGGTTTATCTTTCCTGATCGAGGTGACTGCGTTTACCTTCATGGCGCTATTTATCGCGCGACTGGGCAACCATACGCTAGCGGCGCATCAGATCACTGCCAATTTCGGCACCGTGCTCTATATGTTGCCGCTATCGATTGCCAATGCGACTTGCACACTCGTCGCGCAAGAAATCGGATCAGGAAGACTGACCGACGCGCGTCACACAGGCAATGCCGGCGTGCGGCTCGGCGTACTCCTCTCGGTCAGCATAGGTATTATTGTCTGGGTGTCTCGCGAGCAGATCATCGGACTGTACACACCCGACGTCAGCGTAGCCACCGCAGCGATGCCCTTATTCTTTTTTATTGCCTTCTATCAGGTATTCGATTCCGTGCAAGTAGGCACAGCCTACGTTCTGCGCGCCTACAAAGTCGCCTTCATTCCCACGTTGATGTATGCCGTTGCGCTGTGGGGCATCGGTCTCGGCGGCGGATACATGATCGGTTTCGATGTGCTGGGCGTGAGCCCGGCATGGCTGACAGGCGCGGCTGGCTTCTGGCTGGGGAACAGCCTCAGTCTGGCCTTGGTGGGGATTGCGCTGGTCTGGTATCTGAAACGAGTACAACACCTAGTGGAGACCGCAACCTAACCACCTTATGGTACCTGTGCGCCAGCGACAACCCAAGGTAGCGCAGCGGCCTCACAAAAAAAAAGAGCAACAGGGTCTTCCCTCGCCCGGCGATCGTCATAATCAGAATTGAAATACCTACACGAGAGCCGAAAGGCCCAATACCTTTTCGGATGATTCCATCAAGCCTTATCCGCGAAAGTGCCAGACAGCCTGAATCTCAGGGTTTGGATCTGGCACTGGCTCATCCTGTGGTACGGGATGCGGAATATCTCCTTGAAAAGGTTCGTCCTCCGGCAGAGGCAGAGGGTCTCGGTGCATGATGATCTCCTCGGTAGCAATTCATGAACGTGGTCCGGTCTGCGTGCGGCGGCTGCTCCTTCGTTCTATCGGGTGCGAGAATGCACGAAATTCCATAGTCACCACACCAATCGATGCCGGTGGCCCCTGCACGAAATCGAAGGCTTTTTTTACGGGGAAGAGTACGTTATCCATTAATACAACATCGGTGCGGCAGGTCGGATTCGGATTCGACATATATGATCCGATTTCCTGCCAGACCCCGGGCGTGATCCATCCCTCAAGATAAATCTGATTCGGGTAAGTGGAGTGGTCTGTATCAAGATACGCCTTTTGCCCCTCGTGCAAGGTCAGATAAGCCGGCGCTTGATGAGCGATCACCAGATTAATCCAGCCGCCCCCCACTGCGTGGAGGATCTCGTCATCGTAGCCAGGATAGGATAAGGCCAGCGACCATCGACAAGACAGATCGAGTCGCTTTTCCATATCGCCATTGCCCAGCAGCCGAGAGCCATCGACCACCGTGAACTGAGCACCCGTCACTCTCGCCGACAAGATCGGCTCCATCAGCCGAAGCTCATCCAGATTTTCATGCAGGTTCCAGAACAGCCATTTACAACGCTCTGCCTCCGACATATCCGTCAGCTCGGCAACGGGCCGCCGCCCTGCGTATGCAAGTGACTGCAAAACTTCCTGCCGCTGACGCTCATGCAGGGTGGGTTCTTGTGTTTCCGGATGACTCGCGGGCTGTTGCGGCGAGCTGCTCTGCATGGGTACTCCCTATCGACAAGTGACCGGCGACGACATGTCACTGACCAACTGTCATTTGGACTGGAAGTACCCGAATAAAATCCCCGAGAAGCGGCACGCGCCAGCGACAGGATTTAACCGTGGATTTTTTCGAACGCGCGCAAGAAATCGACCAATGCGCGCACACCCTCAACCGGCATGGCGTTATAAATGGATGCACGCATGCCGCCGACACTGCGATGACCTTTCAGCTGCAACAGGCCTTGCTCAGAGGCCTCGCTCAGAAAGCGTTCATTCAGCCTTTCGTCATGCAAATGAAACGGAATATTCATTCGCGATCGATCATCCTTGCTCACGGGACTGGTATAGAACGTGGTGGAATCCAGATAGTCGTACAGCAGCGCAGCTTTTTGTACATTGATTTTTTCCATGGCTGGTAAGCCGCCGTTATCGAGCAACCATTCGAATACCAGTCCGGCGATGTAGATGCTGTAGGTCGGCGGCGTATTGACCATGGAGTCATTTGCGGCCTGCTCTTTCCAGTGGAAGACTGATGGCGTAATCGGCAGCGCACGATCGAGCAAGTCTTCCCGCACAATGACAAAGGTCAGGCCAGCTGGGCCGATATTTTTTTGCGCACCACCATAAATCACCGCGAATTTCGATACTTCAATTTCACAAGAGAGAATGTTCGATGACATGTCAGCGACCAAGGGCACATCGCCGATCTCTGGTACCCAGTGATATTCGACGCCACCAATGGTTTCGTTGCTGCACAAATGCAGATAGGCGGCATCCGAATTCGTCTGCCATGTCGCCTGCGTCGGCACATAGGTAAATCCCCGGTCTGCAGAGGATGCGACGACATTCACTTGGCCATATTTTTTCGCTTCATCGATAGATTTTGTGGACCAGACGCCAGTATTCACATAATCGGCAGCGCGATGTCTGCCCATGAGATTCATCGGTATCAAGGCATTCATCGCCATCGCGCCGCCCTGCAGGAAAATGACCTGGTAATTCGCCGGTATCTTCAGTAGTTGACGGAAGTCAGCCTCGGCTTTGTGCAGGATGCTGGTGAATTCCTCGCCCCGGTGACTCATTTCCATCACCGACATGCCGCTACCGCGCCAATCCAGCATCTCGTCGGCGGCACGGCGCAATACAGTCTCTGGCAGCGCGGCAGGGCCGGCGCTGAAATTAAATACTCGCATGGAAAAATACTCTGGCTGGCGCCGCTTTTAGCAGCAAAACCATGATTATATTTTGTTTGCGCCCTTTGTCTGGTCACATTGAAAAATAGAGATTGGACGGCGCCGAAGCGTCGCGCTCCAAGCTTTGTACTTGGCTACCTTTGCCAGGCAAAGCACAGGGATGTTAAGTTCAATCAGCTACAATCACGGCCGGGTTCAGCTGGCATGCCCACTGGAACGAGCGGCTTGGGCATCCTTCCGAAATCATGGGACTTCGGCAAACTTTACCAACATAATTAAAATTGTAGGCAGGTAACGAGAGATCGACGCCATTGAGGATATCGAGGCTTTCTGCGCTGCTTGTGACATGCCGACAGGCTGCCAAGTCGTTAGCGTGGTACTGATGCTGCTACGGTCGACACAGATGGTCAAAAAACGAATACAAAATACCTAGGGAGTATTATGAAGAGATCAAAGACACCCATGCTCGGCCTGATGCTGGCGATGTCCGTCAGCATGGCCCTCACCCCTTGCGCCTTAGCACAAGATCCATCGGTGGAGAATGCAGCATTGCGATGCTCTGCAATCTCACTTGTACATTCCCCTCTGACCACACCTACGCCGCAGTTTGGCGAACTGATGACGCAGTTCGCCGGCTTATTCGCACAGATGCATATCACACAAAAAAGTGAACGTACCAAGACCAAGGTCAACCCGAACGATTTCATAGCGCAGCGAGACGCAGTCATTGCAGAGATGGGCAAGGGTTGGCCCAGCGTGAAGAACGATAGAGTCCGCGAAGCAGCGATTTGCAATGCGTGGCGCAACACCCTCTTCACCAAGCTACCCGAAAAACCCAGCGAAAAAGATTTTCAACAAGCGCTACTGACCATCGGCCCGCCGCCTGCAAATGTCAGCAAGGAAGAAATCGCCACCTGGGAAAAAGTGACGCCGCAGGCTTTCGCGATGTGGGCGCAAATCAGAGTGAATCAGAAAGACTCCAAAAACAAGAAATAACCGAGTAGCCATGATTACGTATTGCACAGCTACTCGATTAGCTGCCTTACGGTCGCCCTA